>CBDUXW010000028.1:0-13062 GCA_965371275.1 uncultured bacterium
CGCAGGCCGAGGCGTCGCCGCGCGCCAGTTCCTCGAGCGCAATGCAATAGGTAACCAGGTCGAGGCCGGCGCCACCGTTTTCCTCGGTGACCGTCATGCCGAACAGCCCGAGCTCGCCGAGGTGGCTGAACATCTCCGCGGGAAACGTCTTTTCGCGGTCCCAGTCGGCGGCGTGGGGCGCGATTTCGGCGTCGACGAATTCGCGCACCATATCGCGCACCAGCCGCTGCTCGGTGCTCAGGTCCCAGTTCATCGGCGCCCTCGATGAAAACATCGCCGCGCCGGGCCCCTCGCACCTTCACCACGCTGCTGCGCGAATCCCTTCACACCTTCACCACGGCCTGCTAGCCACCCACCAGGTCGGGAAGCAGCTGCCGGGCGATGGCCAGCCGTTGCGCCTCGCTGGAGCCTTGGTGGACTTCCATGGCCTTGGCATCGCGATACAGGCGTTCGACGCCGGCAGCCCGCGCGCTGCCGCCGCTGCCATACACCTGCAAGGCGCGGCGGCTGCCTTTGACTGCGGCGTCGGCAGCGAGCAAGCGCGCCATCGCCGCCGCCTCCGCGAACGCATCGCCCGTCCGTGTGGAGGCGTACCACGTCGTCAGGCGGGCCGCCTCGGACTCGGTGGCGGTGTCGGCAATCATCCATTGCACCGACTGTGAGCGGTCAAGATCTTCCGAGGCGATGATGTGCTGCGTCGATAGATCGAGCGCCGCCTGGGCGATACCGACGCACAGGGCGGCCAAGCCGAGGCGGGCCACGTCCAGGCCGTCGGCAAGCACGGCGTCGCCACCATCGATACGCTGCGATTCCTGCACCGCAACCGATGCGAGGCCGAGGTCGCTGACCCCACTTCCGTTGAGTCCGAGCTTGGCTTCCTCCGTGCCGATCGTGACACCTTCATCGCTGCGATCCACCAGGAACAACTCGACGCCGGAGTCGTCGTCACCGGTGTTCGCGGCTACCAGAAACACGTCGGCGATCGTCGCGCCGAAGACGCCGGACACGGTCCCTTCCAGAACACGTCCTTCGCCGGCGGCGCGCAGCGTCGCGGTCGCCGCCGGGTCGTTCAAGATCGAACGCGCCTCGTCGACGCCGAACGCGGCGAGCTGTTCGCCCGACGCCAGGCGCGGCAGCCACGCCGCCTTCTGCTCGTCGGTGCCCGCAGCGGCGATCATCGACATGACTGTCATGTGGTTGACGGCGACCGTCGCCACGCTGGCACTGTTGCGGCCGATCTCCTCGACGCACAGTACGAGACCCGTGGGACCATCACCGCCACCGCCGAATTCTTCAGCAGTCGCGACGCCGAGCAATCCGGCCGCTCCGAGGGCAGTCAGTGCCGCGCGCGAAGCCTCGACGTCGCGGTCCACGGCCGCGGCAACGTCAGCCAGCGCCTCGTTCGCGGCCGCAGCGGCGGTACTTCTCAGTTGTTCTTCCCGCTCGTTGAGTCTCGGATCCACGGCAGCCTTCCAGATCGTTGGATGGGGTGTTTAGAAATTCCCGGGAGTTTCCAGCATCCTGTTACGTGTGCAACTCGTCGAAAGCCGGTCGCAGACGGGCGAACGTCTCGGCCGGCGACTCGGGTACGACCCGGGTGTCGGCCGTCGTCGTCATGAAGCTTGCGTCGCCGATCCAGCGCGGCACGATGTGCAGGTGTTGGTGGTCCACGACGCCGGCGCCGGCCGCCTTCCCGAGGTTCATGCCGATGTTGAACCCGTCGGGCTTGTAGGCGTCGGCCAGGATGCTCTCACAGGCACGCGCCAAGATCATCATCTCGCCGAGCTGTTCGTCGCTCGAGCCTGTCAGCTCCGCTACATGCACGAAAGGAGCAACCATCAGGTGTCCGTTGCTATACGGATATTTGTTGATGATCACGAAGTTCGAAATGCCGCGATGCAGTACCAGATTGGCCTCGTCCGCGGCCGAGCCGCCCTCGATAGCGGTGCAAAGCAAGCATCCGGACACTCGCGCTGCGCCGGTCACGTACTCATACCTCCACGGTGTCCACAGACGGTCCATGCTTCCTCGCGCCCTGGCCGATTACAGACGCGGCCATCGTCGGGCCAACCGATTCAGCGGTTGACGAGCTCGCGAAGATCTTTGCCCGGCTTGAAGTACGGGACCACCTTGGCCGGAACGTCGACGCGCTCGCCGGTCTTGGGATTGCGTCCGACGCGGGCGCGACGCTGGCGAAGCTTGAACGACCCGAAGCCGCGAAGCTCGATCTTTTCGCTGCGGTGCAGAGACTCGACGATACTCTCGAAGAACGTATTGACGACCAATTCCGAGCTTTTCTTGCTCAGTCGCGAGACCGCCGAGACTTCCTCGATCAGATCGGCCTTGGTCATGGTCTTCTACTCTTCTTCGTCGTCCCCGTCATCCGCCCGGCCTACAGTACCCAAGCCGGAAAGATCGATCACATCGCCCAACGAAATCTTGCCGTCTTGCTGATACTGGCTCTGCGGCTCCACCGGTTCCTGAGGGGTCGGCGGGGCTGCGTGCGACGGGCTCTCGCCTTCTTTCAGCGACAGGCTGATCTTGTGCCCATCGCGATCGATCTTGAGGATCTTCGCCTTGACCGCGTCCCCCACGTTCAGCTCGTCGGCGGGATCCTTGACGTGCCGGTCGGCGATCTCCGAAACGTGGACCAAGCCCTCGACACCCTCGTCGATTTCGACGAAGGCTCCGAAGTTCGTCAACTTGGTGACCGTGCCCTCAACGAGCTCGCCCGGCTGGTGCTCATCGGCGTAACTGTCCCAGACACTCGGGCTCAGTTGCTTGAGGCCGAGTGAGAGTCGTTGCCGCTCGGACTCGACGCTGAGCACCGCCACCTGGATTTCCTGCCCCTTCTGGAGCACTTCCGAGGGGTGCTCGATGCGCTTCGTCCACGACATATCCGAGATGTGGATGAGTCCGTCGATTCCCTCTTCGATCTCCACGAAAGCGCCGAAATCCGTGAGATTGCGGACCCTTCCCGTGATGATGTCGCCCTCTTCGTACTTGTCGGCGATGAGGCGCCAGGGATTGGGCTCGGTTTGCTTCATGCCCAGCGAGATGCGCCGGTTCTCTTCATCGACATCGAGAACCACCACGTCGACCACGTCGCTGACGTCGACAAGCTTCGAAGGATGCTTGATGCGTTTGCGCCAGGACATCTCCGAGATGTGCACCAGTCCTTCGACGCCTTCCTCGAGCTCCACGAACGATCCGTAGTCTGTGAGGCTGACCACTTTGCCCGGCATCCGGGAGCCGGCCGGGTACTTCTCGGCCACGCCAACCCACGGATCCGGCATGCGCTGCTTGTAGCCGAGCGAGACGCGCTCACGCTCCGGGTCGAAGCTGAGGATGACGATGTCGATCTCGTCGCCGATGTTGAGCAACTCGGTGGGGTGCGAAATGCGGCCCCACGACATGTCGGTGATGTGCAACAGACCATCGATGCCGCCCAGGTCCACGAAGGCTCCGTAGTCCGTGATGTTCTTGACGACTCCCTTGAGCGCGTTGCCGGGGATCAGCCGCGTCAGGGTGTCCTGTTTCTCTTCGGCCCGCTCTTCTTCGAGAACGACCTTGCGCGACACGACCACGTTGGCGCGCCGCTTGTTGAGCTTGATGACCTTGACGCGGATCTCCTCGCCGACCATCGACTCGAGATTGCGGACGGGGCGAATGTCGACCTGCGAGCCGGGCAGAAACGCCCGTACGCCGATGTTGACCGCCAGGCCGCCCTTGACGCGATCGACGACGGCGCCGGCGATGATCTCATCGCTGCGGTAGGCATCTTCGATCTTGCCCCAGACCTTCATCTTCTCGGCCTTTTCGCGCGAGACGACGACGTTGCCGTCCTTGTCCTCGCAGCGCTCGAGCAAAACCTCGACTTCGTCGCCCACGGCGATCGCGACGATGCCTTCGTCGTCGCGGAACTCCAGTCTGCGGACGATGCCTTCCGACTTGTAACCGATATCTACGACGACCTCATCCTCGCCGACTTCAAGGATGTGGCCCTTTACGACCTCGCCTTCAACGAGCTCCTGAAGGCTTTGGTCAATGAGTTGCATGAGGGTCTCTTCGTCGAGCAGTTGCTCGTCGCTCAGAGAGGCCAACATCTCAACTACCGTCGGCTTCTCGGCGCCACTCGACTCGACCACAGTCTTCCCCGGCATAATGGATTTGGGTCCTCCGTGAAGTAACTCGAATTTGCCCGCACTTCGGGCAGGTGCAGAAGCGTAATGCTAAGCGCCTCCCCGTCGCCTGTCAACGCGCAAACCCCCGTAAATAAAGGGTGGAAGCGTCTCTCGCGGGTCCCTACATCTTGCTCGCCGCTACCACCTTCAGCATTTCCGCCAGGCTCTCCGCAACACTCTTGTCCGTCGTATCGATGACGACTGCGTCGGCGGCGGCACGTAGAGGCGAATGGCGACGAGTCCGATCGGCCTCGTCGCGTTCGCGGACGTCAGCAACGACGGCGGCACCGCCACTCTCGAGCCCTAACTGCGCGGCGCGGCGACTCATCCGCGTCGCCTCATCGGAGATCACATAGAACTTGCAGTCGGCGTCCGGCAGTACCACGGTACCGATATCGCGACCTTCCAGAACCCCGCCGCCGGCGGCCGCTTGCCGCTGCCGCGGCACCATCCAGCGCCGCACGCCCTCGATCGAGGCCACCCTCGCGGCGCCTTTGCTCACCTCCGGACTGCGAATCTCACCCGTGACATCGGTGCCATCCACCCGAACCCGGAACTCCGCAGAGTCCACCGCCACCTCGAGCTCCAAGGTCTCGAGCAGAGCCACGATCTCGTCGTCGTCCTCGAGGTCGGCCCGCTGCACGGCCCACGCCACGGCGCGATACATGGCACCGGTGTCGACGTAGGGCAAGCCGAGCTCCGCAGCCAAGGCCTTGCCGAGCGTCGATTTGCCCGAGCCACTGGGCCCGTCGATGGCAATCCGCAGCCTGGCGCTCATCGGTTCCTCGGCTCCCGCAGCACTGCACTCATCGATTGGCCAGCTCCCGCAGCACGTCCACCTCCTCGGCGCCAAGCTCGCGCACGGCGCCGGGAGCCAGCCCCTCCAGTTGCAATGGACCGATCGACGTGCGCACCAGCCTGATCACGGCGTGCCCGATGCCCTTGAACATGCGCCGGAGCTGATTCTTCTTGCCTTCGTGGAGGACGACGCGCAGCGTCGTCGAGCGCCCGGGCGCGTGCTCGGTGGTCTCGAGCAAGTCGATACGGCACGGCAAGGTCGTCGCTCCATCCATGTCGATGCCCGCCCGCAGCTCGGCAAGCCGCCTCTCTTCGGGTCGCCCGCGGACCGTGACGACGTACGTCTTACCCACCTCTCCGCCGGCCCGGGTCACCGCATACATGAGATCGCCATCGTTGGTCAGCAACACGAGGCCTTCGCTCTCCATGTCGAGTCTGCCGGCGGGATAGAGACGCTCTTCCACCGACTCGTCGAGCAAGTCGACAACCAGCGCGCGTCCACGCTCGTCGCTCACCGCGCACAGTACGCTGGGGGGCTTGTGCGCAACGAAGTGCCGTACGCGCTCCTGTTGCAGCGTCGCGCCGTCGAACGTGAGGAGATCGGCGTCCGGATCGGCTACCGCGCCCAACTCCGTGACGACCACGCCGTTCACCGCGATACGTCCGTCGACGATGAGCTTTTCCGCTTTACGTCGCGACGTTACGCCGGCCTGGGCGATGATTTTTTGTAGTCTCTGTTGCGCCACTATCCCTCGAGTAACTCCTCGAACTCGTCGGGATCAGGAAGCTCGTGCAGGTCGCGGAGACCGAACGTCTCGAGAAAGTTCTTGGTCGTGCCATAGGTGAACGGCCGCCCGACGGCGCGCCGCCGACCGGTGATCCGCACCAGTCCCTGCTCGCGCAAGGTCTTCAAAGACGCCGACGGGTCGACACCGCGCACCGCGGCGATCTCCGCGGCGGTGGCCGGCTGCCGATACGCCACGACGGCGAGCGTCTCCAAGGCCGCCACCGATAGCCGCGACGGTCGCGCCACCTGGCGCATGGCGCGAATCCACGGGTCGTACCGCGAGTGCGTCGCCAACCGCACTCCCCCTGCTACTTCCATCACGAACAAGGAACTACCGGAATCGCGCAGCCGGTCTTTGAGCACGATGATAACGCGCTCCACCAGCTCCGAATCGACATGATCGGCCCATTCGGCCTCTTGCTCGGTGCCGGTCGCGGCCAATACATCGGCGATCTGGTCAACGGCGACCGGGCGATCCGCAGCATACAGCAACGCCTCCACAATGGGCGTCAGTTCCACCAACAAGGTCGAGGAGTCTGGTTCGCGGTCACTCATGAGAACTGTTCGAGCATAAAGATCCTGCACCGCCGTCACCCACGAGGACTGTCCCGGCAACACGACAGTTGCTCACGAGGACTGTTCCAGCATCTCGACGGGAAAGATCACGATCTTGCCGAAGTGGGCTTCCTGGAAAGCCCGGGCATCGCCCGAACGGATGAGCTCCAGAAGCGCCAGAAAGGTGGCGATGAGCTTACCTCGTGGGTCGCCCTCGCGGAAAAGCTCGTCGAACGGCAGCGGCTCGCCGCTGCGCAGTCGCGTGCGCAACACCTCGACCCGCTCGGCAACGGGGTATTGGTCGGTGGTGATGGCGAACAGCGGCGTCGATTCGAGACCCGCGAGAACCTCGCGAAAGGCATTGACCAGCGAGAAGAGGTCAGCCTGGACGATCTCGGTCTCCTGTGCCTCGACGCCGCCCGGCTTCTTCTCGCCCCGGAACCAGACTGCCGCGACCTTCGTCTCGCGGGTGCGCAGGTCTCGCGCCGCCATGCGCGTTACCTGATGCTCGACGAGCTGTTCGAGCAATGCTTCCTCTTCGGCGGCCAACGCTTCGGCGTCACCGGCAACCGACGGACTGGGCAGCAAAGCCTGCGCCTTCAGGCGAACAAGCGTAGCGGCGACCTCGAGAAATTCGCTCGCCGGCTCGAGATCGATCTCCTCCATGAAGCTGAGCATCTCGAGGTACTCGCCTGTTATTTCGCCGAGCGGCAGGTCGCGGATCTCCACCTCGTGTGTACGCACGAGATGAAGCAACAGGTCGAGCGGCCCATCGAACGCACCGACCTGCACTTTGAAGGTGTCGTCAATCACCGGGCGCCACCTGACACGAATGCACGAACAGGACAGGACCTGCTAGGCGGGAAGAAATCGACTCGCGAATTGCAGAACGGGGTTCAAGAAACTCCACAGGGCACCCGTGTACATCAACAAGATCAAGATAAAGAAACCGTAGGGGCGGAGTGAAGCATAGGCTTGCGCCGCACTACCCGTGAGGAATCGCGAGAGGATCCACGAGCCGTCGAGTGGATGGATCGGGATCATGTTGAACGTCGCCAGCAACAAGTTCACGAACAAGCTGATTTGCAGCAGGGAGTACACCGGCTGCGGCCAGGCGGCACCCATCGCGGCGGCCACCTGGATCGGTCGCCAAAAAAGGTTGATCAGAAGCAGGGCCGTAACGGCCAGAATGACGTTGCTGATCGGCCCGGCAGCGGCGATCCACATGTGGTCGCGCTTCGGATTCTTGAGATTCATCGTATTTACCGGGACGGGCTTGGCGGCGCCGAACATCATCCCGGTGGCGTAGTACAGCAGCGCCGGGAAGACGATGGTCATGAACGGATCGATGTGCACGATCGGGTTCATCGTCAGGCGCCCCTCGAGGCGAGCGGTGGGGTCGCCGAGCTTGTTCGCCGCCCAAGCGTGCGCCATCTCGTGAAACGACAGCGCGAACACGAAGGCAATGATCCAGATCATCAGTCCGGTCAGGTCCATGCGGCGATGCTACACGCCCCGACAGGCTTCGTCATCTGCGCGTCCCAGCGCCGGCGACGAGCTTTGCCATCCGCTTCGCGCGCCAACCGCGCACCGTTCGCCGTCCACGCGTCGCACGGTTCGGCATCCGCGGCTCACACCACCGCGAACGCGGTTGCTTGACGCTCTACGCCCGTCGTTCTAGGGTCGCGTTAGGTGGTCGTCGGTAGCCGTTTCCCGGCAGCTAGCGGTCACCCGCGAGGCGCATCGGGCTGGGGATCGGCCATCCCGTGCTTCGAACTCTTCACGGCTCTACCGGAGCGATTCGTGCGCGGACAAGTCGCCATTATCGGGGTTGGAATCCAGGGCCTGACGCCCCTGAGCCCCGGGCAGTCCTATCGCGAGATGATCCGCGCCGCGGCCGTCCAGGCGTACACCGACGCCGGCATCGAGCCGAACGATATCGACAGCGCCGTCACCGTCGCCGAGGACCTCTTCGAGGGCGTCAGCATCTTCGACGAGTACACCCCCGACCAGCTCGGCGCCGTGCTCAAGCCGATCCACACGATCGCCGGCGACAGCCTGCAAGGGCTCGGCGCCGCCGCCCTGCAGATCGCCACCGGCGCCTTTGACATCATCGTCCTGGAAGGTCATTCGAAGGCGTCGAACGTCTCCGACATCGGCGAGCTCGAGACCTACGCCCTCGATCCGACATGGAATCGCCAGCTCGGCTATCCGGCAGAGGCCATCGCCGGCATGGAAATGGCGCGGTTCCTGCACGACTCCGGCAACACCGCGGAGCACTGCGCCCAGGTGGTGGTCAACAATCGCGCCAACGCGATCGCCAATCCGAACGCCGCCTACGGCGGCGACACGGACGTCGACGCGGTGCTCGGTAGCCACCTGGAGCTCGCACCTTTGCACAGCGCCGAAAAAGCCCCCGACGCCGACGGCGCCGTCGTGTTGGTCCTTGCCGGTCGCGAGACAGCGACCGCTGCCGGCCGCCGCCCCGTATGGATCGAGGGCTTGAGCTGGTCTACCGACCATCCGGCCATCGAAGACCGCAACCTGGGACGCGCCGCATACTGCGAGCAAGCCGCGGCACGCGCCTATGCGATGGCGGGCATCGACGACCCGCGCACGGCATTCGATTTTGCCGAGGTCGACGACCGCTACGCGTACAAGCAGCTGCAGCATCTCGAAGCCTTGGGCTTGTGCGCCGACGGTGAGGCCGGACCCAAGACCCAAGAAGGACATTTCAGCGGCGGCGGCACGGTGCCGGTCAACCCGAGTGGCGGCAACCTCGGCGCCGGTCATCTCTACGATGCCGCCGGCCTCTACAAGGTCGCCGAATCGGTGCGCCAACTCCGCGGCGACGCCGGCGCCCTGCAACTCGATCAGGCCGACCGCTGCCTCGTGCAGTCCTGGCGTGGCGTTCCCACTTCTACCGGCGGCGTCGCCGTGTTGAGCAATCATCATGAGTAAGACCGGCCTGCGCAGGGTGGCCGCTGTCGGCGCCGGCATGACGAAGTTCATGCGCCGGGCGCTGGAGACACCCAACGAGCTCGCCTATGGCGCCACCTCGGCGGCGCTGCAGTCGGCGGAGATGACCCGCAAGGACATCGAGTCGGTTGTCATCGGCACGGCGCCGGACGCCTTCGACGGCCTCCACATGAACGGCGAATACCTGACCGATGGCGCTGGCGGCCTCGGCCTGCCGACGCTGCGCGGCTACGTCGGCGGCGGCACCGGCGTGTTCTCGGTCATCCAGGGCTGGTACATGGTCGCCTCGGGTGTGTTCGACACCTGCATGGTGATGTGCGAGGAAAAGATGTCGGCGTGCCAGCCGCATCCGCAGGGTGCCTTCGTGACGATCTTCGATCACACCACGGAGCGACCGCTGCAACCGAATCTGCTGTGGATCTTCGCCCTCGAGATGAACCGCTACATGAATACGTACGGCATCGACAAGCGCGACATCGCGCGCGTGGCGGTGAAGAACAAGGGCAACGCGCTCGATCACCCTGCCGCCCAGCTCGGCGCCGAGATCACCGTCGACGATGTGCTCGAATCCGAGGTCATGGCCTGGCCCGTGAACCGCCTGGATGTCTCGCCGACCAGCGACGGCGCCGCGGCGATCATTCTCGCCGCCGAAGGCACTGCCGAGCGCATCACCGACAAGCCGGTGTGGGTCGACGGCGTCGGCTGGGCGCTCGACACCGCCTACTGGGCAACGCGCGACCTGGCCTATCCGCGCTACGTGGAAACTGCGGCGCGGCGCGCCTACGACATGGCGGGCATCAAGGAGCCGCGCCAGGAGATCAACATCGTCGAGCCCTACGACCCCTTCACGTACAAGGAACTGCACCACCTCGAAGGCTTGCAGCTCGCCGACAAGGGCGGCGCACCGCAACTCGTGGCCGACGGCGTCCTCGACCGCGACGGCAACATGCCGTCATGCCCCTCGGGCGGGCTGCTCGGCGTCGGCAACCCGATCGCCGCCGCCGGCTTGATGAAGATTTGCGAGCTGTTCTGGCAGCTTCGTGAAGAAGCCGGCGCCCGCCAGGTACCGGGGCAGCCGACAACAGGTCTCGCGCAGGCATGGGGCGACCTCATGCAGGTCGGAACCGTAGTGATCATGAGACGATGAGTGACGGACGATGAGCGACTCGAAGACACCGCCGACGCAGCTTGCCGGAACGCCGTTGTCATCGCAGCAGTTCAAGGGCGGTGAGGTGATTACGTGGGACGACCAGTACACCGTGGAATACGACTGGGATTCCGGCATCGCCATCAGCGCTTATCTCGAGGGCCTGCAGAACGGCAAGCTGCTCGCTTCGTACAGCCCGAGCAGCGATCGGACGGTCGTGCCGCCGCGCACTTTCGACGAGCTGACGTGGGAGGAAATCGACGACCTGCGCGATCTTCCGGGGACCGGGTGCGTCAACACGTTCTCGGTATGCTACGTCAACTGGGACGCCTCGCGGCGCGAAGACCCGTTGCTTCCCGCGGTCATCGAGCTCGACGGCGCCTCCGAGGGTATGGGCATCCTGCACATGCTCGCCGAGGTTGAGGCCGACGACATCACAATCGGCATGGCAGTCGAGGCAGTCTGGAAGCCCGCGGCCGAGCGCACGGGCGCGATCACCGACATTCTGTATTTTCGGCCGACGTCGGCCGGCGACCCGCCGGCGGCGAGCGTCGAACCTCCGGCGTCGACGGCGACCGAGGGCAACGCCAACGACAGCGAAGAGGGAGACGGCTGATGAGCGACGACTTCCCGCGCCCGTTCGGTAACGTCGACACTCGCTCGTGGCACGGCGACATCCCGATGGGTCACAAGTACACCATGGGGGTCGCCGGCGAGCGTTTCTTCCAGCACCTCAAAGAGCACGGCGAGATCACGGCCACCGTTCACGAGGGCTCCGATACCGCCGTGCTGCCGCCGCGCCTGTACGATACCGACTCTTTCGCGCCGATCCAGGATTGGATTACCGTCGGCCCCGAAGGAACAATCGACACTTTCACGGTTGTCACAGCAGACCGCCGCGGCCGGCCTTACGACACGCCGCGCGTCCTTGCGCTCGTCCGCATCGACGGCGCCGATGGCGGCCTGATGCACTGGGTCGGCGGCTGCGCTCCGTCCGACGTGACGATCGGCATGCGGGTGCGGGCCGTGTTCGAAGAAGAGCGCCGCGGCGGCATGGCCGACATTCGCCACTTCGAACCGGTCTGAGGCCCGCGGCCAACCGGCACCCTTGGCCGAGCCTCCGCTGCTCTGTGTTACGCCGCCGGCGCTTTTCTGACGATTCGGGTCATCGATCCGAATAACGCGACTTCCGCCTGCGGGAAACGTTCGTTGCCATCGAGCCGGTAATGGCCGACGAAGCGGGCGACCGGCGTGCGGAGTGGTTCCGGCTCATTCACTTCGTGGAACCGGAAGCGGTGTATGTAGACGTCATAGCCCCGCTCGGCGAAGCTCCAGCGCAGCCGGTCCGGAGCCTTTCCCCAGCAGCGCACCCAGCCACGGTGGATCACCATGTGGTGGAAATCGCACACCACGATGAGGTTGTCGAAGGTGTTCGGCCCGCCGACGCCACGCGGCCTGATGTGGTGAACGTGCAGGCCTGACCGCGCCCTGCAGCCCGGCGCCTGGCAGTGCCAGTCGTCCCGAATGAGCACCGGCGTGCATCGGCTGAGCGCCCGGTACGCCGGATCCTCGTAGGCCGCGGCAAAGTGATCGAGCAGGTCGTTGAGGCACGCCCACAGCGGCCAATCCGGCCCGCGGGCAGCGCGAACCCCTTTGATCGCCAGCTCGAGCACATGGCGCTCGCCCTCCGTGAGCCATATGCGCATCGCAATCGTCGGCGAAGTGGCCAACATTGGCCGCGTCTTTCGGGTACCGCCTGAAGGATCGGCGAGCTGTGAAGGCTCTTGCGCGATACTCGCCGGCGAAGTGGCCAACATTGGCCGCTGTTCGGTCGATCCTTCGCCCCCGGTCGCGGCACCAGCCGATGTTCCGCCGTCGAAGCGAAACGACGGGTGCGGCGGAGCGCCGTCGCGCCGAACCCAGAGCGGATCGGCCGCGGCGTGGGCACAGGCCCCGTCAACCGCATCCGTGAGCCGCGCCAGCGTCATGCGCCGGGCGTATTCCACCCAACGGCGGGTCATCGGCGGTTTCAGTCCGAGATCGAGCACCCGAACCAGCACTGATGCTTTCAAGGTCGTGAGCCGTCCCTCGAGGCACGCCGTCTTCAACGACGGATGACGCCATCCCGCCGCCTCTGCGCGAATCAACCGCCGGGCAGTACGGGCAGACATGCCGAGCCGTTCCCGGACGTAGCCCTCGAAGTCGGCAAAGCCCAGCGGGTTCCAGAGACGGCGGTCACGGATTTGACGAAGCAGTGCGCCGAGTGACAATGCTGCCGTGCCTCCGGAGAAATACACGTTCTTCAGGATGTCGTGTAGCTCCCAGGGCGTGATCGGTGGATGAGGTTCCTCGGATGCCCGGGACCCGGAAATTGAGTTGCCGGACGTCGAGAACGAGGACTGCAGTTCATCGGATCCGGAGAGCTGGGGAAGTGACTCTGCGGACGCCAGTGGTTGCGGACGCGATGTGGCGGACGACGGCGGCGGGAGCAAACGCGGTTCCTGGGTTGCTGCAGATCGAGCTTCAACGGATCGCGTGCCGACACATTGATTCGGTGCGACATCTTTGTCCGCTGCCGGAACACCGGAAAGAAGCTCCGCATCGTTCTCCAC
>CBDUXW010000029.1:0-12667 GCA_965371275.1 uncultured bacterium
GGCGAAGCCGAGAGCTCCGCCGAGTAGCGCCAACAAACTGCTCTCGGTAATCAGCTGTCCGACGACGCGGGCGGGCCCCGCTCCCAGTGCCAGCCGCACGGAGACCTCGCGCTGCCGCTCGATCCCGCGGGCCAACAGGAGGTTGACGACGTTGGCGGAGGCGATCAAGAGAATGAGTCCGACAGACCCGAACAGCAGCAGCAGCGTCGGCCGTATATCCCCGAGAACATACTCGCGAAAAGGCACGATGGTGAGACCCTCAGAGAATCCGTCGTCGAGGCCGTATTCCTCCTTCCAGCCGGCCAGGAGCGCGTCGATCTCGGCGCGCGCCTGCTCGATGGTGGCCCCCGGTTTCAGCCGGCCGAGGCCTTTCATCTCCTGTGACTGGTATCCGGTGGTTCCGGGATTGAATACCTTGGGGAACACCAGCTCCGCGTCGGGTTGCAGCAAGTCGTAGTCGGCGGATAACACGCCCGTCACCGTGAACGGTGCGCCGTTCAGGGTGATCGTCCGACCGACAGCCGACGGATCGGCGCCAAGCTCGCGTTCCCAAAACCCGCGACTGACCACGACGACCTTTTCGTTGCCCGGTTGATTGGCGTTGGCTTCGAACGTACGGCCGATGGTCATCTTGGGGCCGAGGACGTCGAGGAAGCGGGCGGTGACCTGGGGGCCGCGGATCATGCGCTCGCCGTTGGCGTCACGCAGCCGCGCGGACCGGGGTGAGTAAGCTCCCACTGCCGAGAAGACAGTCGCATCGGTTCCCAGTAGGTCACGCTCGAGAACCTCGAACGTGGAATTGTTGAACCAGAAAGTCGGCCAGATGGCCACGATTCGGTCGGCGTCGGGATAGGGGAGCGGACGCAACAGGATTCCGTCGACGACACTGAAGATGGTGGTTGTAGCGAGGATCCCGATGGCGATCGTCAGCACCACCGTGGCCGTGAACCCGGGCTCGCGCCGTATCGAGCGGACGGCGAACCGGAGGTCTTGCAGTCGGCTCTCGAGCCAGCGCACAACGAGGGCCGGGCGCCGTGGCGCGACGTTTGGCGGGAGCACCGCAGGCGTCATGGACCAGGCGGCGAGTTGTCGTCGGATCTCATCGGCGTTGCCGAAGCGGCGCAATGCTTGCTCCACCGCCTCTTCCGGATGTGTACCCTCCTGTTGTTGGGCGAGCGTCGCCGCTACAACATGCTCGACGAAATCGACGCGGGCCTCGGCGAGGGCTTCCGGGGGCAGGTGAAGCTCGGCCAGCAAATTGTCTACGTGGCGTTCGATACGCCGGCGGAGCCCAGCAGAAAGTGACGATTTCATGCGAACCTCATTCGGAGCGTAGGGCGACGATCGGATCGATGCACGCGGCTCGTCGCGCCGGGGGCAAGCTGGCGGCGACGCCCACCAAGGCCAGGAATCCGGCAACGACGGCGTACACGACGGGATCCGTCGGGCTGACGTCGAACAGCAAGCTCGATAGCAAACGGGACAGAAGGAGCGCGAGGCCGAGGCCGGTGACGACCCCGAGTACAACCGGCACCATGGCCCGCTTCACGACGGCCATGACCACACCTCGGGAGGTGGCGCCGAGCGCCACGCGCAGCCCGATTTCGCGGCTGCGTTGACCGGTGGTGTACGACACCACTCCGTAGACGCCGATGATCCCCAGCAGGGCCGCGACGGCGGCGAAGGCGGAGAAGACACCGGTGATGAAGCGCGCGTCCCCCATCGTTTCTCTCACCCTCTGCGGCATGGTTTGCAGCTCGAGGACGAGAATGTCGGCGTCCATGGCGCGCACGGTCGTGCGAAGCTCCGGCAAGATGCCCCCCGGGTCGCTTTTCACGCGGACGAGCAGGCGGCCGACGTTCCAGCCCGCCTGCTCCGTGGAAACGTAGAATTCCGGGCGGGGCGCCAGGTCCAAACGATGTTGCCGGATGTCGCTGACGACACCGACCACGGTAAACAATTCGGATCCGTCATCGGTATCCAAGAACCGGCGACCGACCGGATCCTGGTCGGGAAAGTGCTGTCGCACCATCGCTTCGTTGATCACCACGACCGGCGCGGTCTCCTCGCGATCGGCCTCCTCGAGAAGGCGGCCACGGATCAGGCGCAAACCGACAGTGGAGAAGTAGCTGGGCGTGACCCGCCGGAAGTTGGCAACCATCGAGCTCGTGCCTTCGGGGAGCTCCTGGCCTTCCACTCGATAAGGAATCCCGGAGTTGCTGTCGCCCATCGGCACGAGGCTCGCCGCTGCGGCACGCTGCACACCGGGCAGGGCCTCAAAGCGTTCGAGCAACTCTCCGATGAAGGCCCCGCGCTCGACCGACAGGTTGTAGCGCTCCGCGGGAAACACGATGCGCACCATCGCCAGGTTGTCGACGTCGAATCCCGGGTCGACGTCGCGTAGCTGAGCGAAACTCTTCATCATCAGCGCGGAGCCGACCACGAGAACCAGCGACAGGGCGATCTCGAGGGCCACCAGACCTTGATTGAGCCGCTGTCTGCCGCGGCCTCCGGTAGCGCTACGGCTGCCATCGACGAGCACCGCACGGGGATTGACGCGCGTGGCGCGAAAGGCCGGGGCGACGCCGAAGATCACACCGGAGACCAGCGAGAGGGTGGCCGTGAACGCCAGCACCCAGGCGTCGAGTCGGATCTCACCGGTGCGCGGCAGGTAGTTTGGGATGCTGTCGGCCACCGTCGTCAGGATTCCAATCCCCACGAGCAAACCGAAGCCGCCGCCGAGAACCCCCAACAAGGTGCTTTCGGTCAGAAGCTGGCGAACGAGCCGGCCGCGCTCGGCGCCGAGCGCTGCACGGATGGCGAGCTCGGCTTGTCGGGCGGATGCACGTGCGAGCAAGAGGTTGGCGACGTTCGTGCAGGCGATCAACAGAACGAATCCGACGGCGCCGGCGAGCAGCAACAGCGTCGGCCGCACGTCGGCCACCATGGTTTCGAGCATGGGCACTACGTCGATGGGGCTGTACCTGACCTCGCGGAACTGTGTCGGGTGTCGCTCCGTGAATTCCGGAACCAGACGGCGGAGCTCGGCCGCGGCCTGTTGCACGGAAACGCCCGGTGCCAGCCGCCCGATAACGCGGTTTCCGTAGGCGCTCTGAAATCCGTCAGACTCGCTGTCGGTGATAAACGGCACCCAAAACTGAGTGTCGGCGGAGAGGGGCCGGAACGTTGCCGGCATGACGCCCACGACGGTTCGCCGGGCAAGGCTGAGGCCGCCGAAGTCAATCGACTTGCCGAGGATGTCGGGGTCGGCGCCGAACTGGCGCTGCCAGAAGCCGTGGCTGAGCACCAGGGCAGCCTCGCCGCCGGCCCGCTGGTCATCGGCTTCGATGCCGCGCCCGAGCAGTGGGCGCCCCCCCAGTACCGTCAGGTGGTCGGCGGTGACCACGGCGCCCAGGATCCGTTGCGTATCGCCGCCTTCGCTACGGAGGACGAGGGCGGTGGCCGACATCGTGCTCAGGCCGGCGTAGCTTCGCGTTTGCTCCGACATTTCCACCAACATCGCCTCGCTGTAGAACTTCTCGGGCCACACACGCACCAGCTCCTCGGCGTTCGGGTAAGGGAGCGGGCGCAGCAGGACGCCGTTGAGGATGGTGAAGATTGCGGAGTTGGCGCCCACGCCCAGGGCGATGGTGAGCAGCGCTACGGCGGTCAAGCCGGGTGCCGCTCGAAGGTTACGAAGGCCGTAGCGCAGATCAGTGAGGAGCGAATGGAAGTTGGGTATTCGCGGGCCATGGGTCGTCTGGAGCTTGGGAACTCGGCTGCTCCGCCGTAGTTGTAGGAGGCGAAGGTGACGGCGAATCTCATCGGCGTCGCCGAACCGGCGCAGCGCTTGCTCGAGCGCTTCTCCGGCGTGGACACCGCGGCGGCGACGAACCTCGACATCCGTCACGATGTGGGCAACGAAATCGTGTCTCGCTTCGTCGCGCAACTCATCGGCGAGCCGGCAGTTGGAAAGTAGCTCACCGACGCGTCGCTCGATCGCGGCGCGGATGTCCTGTGACGAGCTCATTGAGCCTTGCCCAGCGCCAACCGCATGCCGCGCGAGAACAGTTTCCAATCGTCGAGCAAGTCGTCGAGAGCGCCGCGGCCTTCCTTCGTAAGGTGGTAGACCTTGCGGGTGCGCCCTGCTTCCGAGGTTTCGCTTTTGCTACGGATCCAGCCCTTATCGCGCAGGCTGTACAACAGCGGATAAACGGTGCCGTCGCTGAAATCGAAGATCCCTTCGCTTTGCCGGCGGATGATCTGGATCAACTCGTAGCCATGAACCGGCTCCTCGGCGAGCACGGAAAGGATCAAGGTGGTAGCTCCGCCTTTTACGAACTGACGCTCCAGGCGCCTCGAGGTGCGACTCATCGTGCTTCTCCCTCTTTTACGGGTTGGGGTGCGATGGCACGGCTGTTCGGCCGACTGCAAGCGGCTGTCCTGCAGGTGCCTTAGCGGTGCCTAGGGACTCAGCAAGTGCGTAGAGGCGCGTTCGCGTACGGACAAACAGTGTGTCGCCGCTGATCGCGGGTGTTGCGAAACACGACTCGTCCATTTCGTTGGTGCGCAGCAGGGCAAACTTGTCACCGGGCTCGATCACGAATACTTGGCCGTCTTCGGAACACAGGTACACCTTGTTGTCGGCGGCCACCGGGGAGGCGCTGAAGCCGGCGCCGAGTCGCTGCCGATAGAGACGTTCGCCGGTTTGCAGGTCGTAGGCGCCGAGAATGCCGGTGTCGCGGGTGACGTAGAGCACGGAGCGGTAGGCCAGAGGGGTCGAGGTGTACGGGCCGCCGGCGCCGATCGTCCACCGCGCTGCCGAACGGGCATCGGCACCTGCCGGCGGTTCGCTGCCGATAACGGCGAGGTCGAGGGCGTAAATCGGTCGTCCCGCGGGGGCTCCGCCGGTTGCGATGATCAATCCGTCGGCAACGAACGGCGACGGCACCTTGACCTCGGCGTGATCTGCGAGGCGCCAGAGCTCATCGCCGCTGCGCGGGTCGTAGGCGCGAATGAAGTTGCCGCCTTGTACAACCAGGGCGGTTCGGCCACCGCTCTCGAACAAGGCCGGTGTTGCCCACACCGCGAGCTCATCGCGCTCGACCCGCCATGCCTCCTCACCATCGGCCAGTCGGAACGCGGCCAGGAACGAGTCCTCGAAGTCGTCGGCCTGCACGATGACGAGGCCCTCGAACAGGATCGGCGAGCTGGCGTGTCCCCAGGGCCGGTCGGGGCGTCCCCAGTAGCCGGGGTCAAGACGGCCGAGGTCTTTCGCCCATAGGAACTCGCCGTCGACGCTCCAGCAGAAGATCCCTTCGGAATTGAACACCGCGACCACGTGTGTGCCGTCGGTAACCGGCGTGGAGTTCGCGTGGCTTCCTTTCTCGTGACGGCGCACGCTGGGCACGCCGCTGTGCGCGGTCGCCTCCCATAATCCGCCGCCACTACCGCGGTCGAAGGCGTAGAGCTTCCATTCGCGTGGCGCCAGATCGTCCACTCCGACGTTGCCCACTCCGGGGCGACGGCCGTCTGCCGCCGGGTCATCGCTTATGGACGTCGTGACGAATACCCGGCCTCCCCAAACGATCGGGCTCGAGTGCGAGTAGCCGGGTATAGGCACGACCCAACGCACATTCTCGCCATCCGTTACGTTCCAACGTGTGGGCAAGCGGCCGCTCGCCGCGACGCCGGACCCACCGGGACCGCGAAAGGAGGGCCAGTCGGCCCCATCGCGCCCGGCTGATTGCGTGGTCGCCGGGCTTGCGGTCGTGGTGGTCGATAACGGGGGTCCAGCGCCGGCGGCAAGCAGAGCGGCGCTCAAGAGGAGTATGGGCAGGGGGCCTTGTTGCACGGGGGTTGCCTGCGCTTTCTGGCGGAGCGACGATGGTTTGTCTCAGTCAGCACTATATATCGGTTGTTATAGTATTCGAAGAGTGCCTCGGATTCAAGTTCGCGCTCCCCCTGGTGTAGTTGGCCAGCGCGGCGACGGCGTGCAGGAGCGAGTGGTGGACTCGGACGAGGTGCACGGCCGTTCCTGGCGCGGCGATATCGCGGCGTGGCGGGAGTCGGCAGGGGGAAAACCGTTGTGAAGAAGGTGTTGTTGTACGTTGTCGCCGGTCTGGTGTCCGTCGTCGTGCTCATTCTCGGAATCGGCGCCACGTTGCCCGCGGACCACGTGGCCTCGCGGAGCGCCGACTACGACCAGTCGCCGCAAGCCATCTGGGAAGCCATCACCGACTACGAGAGTTTTCCGGAATGGCGGTCGGGAGTCTCCACGGTCGAGCGGCTTCCCGACCGCGACGGCCGGCCCGCTTGGGTTGAGCATGGCGCCTTTGGCCCATTGCCGATGGCGGTCGATGAGGCGCGTCCACCGACCCGGCTGGTGCTTCGCATTGCCGACGACACCCTGCCGTTCGGGGGTACCTGGACGTACGAGATCAATCGCTTGAACGGCAACACCTCGCTCACTATCACGGAGCGAGGCACGATCACCAACGTAGTGTTCCGATTCATGTCGCGCTTCGTGTTCGGGTACACCTCAACGATGGAGACTTACTTGCACGACCTCGAGACGAGGTTCAGCGAGGAGGTCACCGTCTCCGGGGTTTCGTTGACCGCGTCGAGCGGCGACCGGACGGGCTGACCCGTAGCTACTCTTGCTGCGGGGTAATCGCCCCTTCCAGGGAGTTCCGAAACAGGCGGCTCGCATTCCTCTGCCGCGCGAATCGGCACCAGAACGCTCACGCGGAGTTCGTCGTTTCTTGACATGGATACTATAGTTATGATTACTATAGTATTCATGTCAGATATAAGAGCTGTAGATCCACGCCAATTCGTGCCGTTGAGCACTCTGTCGCTGCATGTGTTGCTGTCCGTCGGAGAGGGGCCGGCACACGGCTACGCGATTGGACAGGAAGTCGAGACGCGCTCGGGCGGGGCACTGAATCCGACTACAGGGGCGTTGTATCAGGCACTCAAGCGGCTGCGCGACGACGGGTTGCTCGAACGGGCGGAGGAGGAAACCGAACAGGCTGCCGATAGCCGGCGCCGGTACTTCCGTCTGACCGAGCTGGGCCGGAGCGTAGTTGCTCTCGAGGCCGAGCGACTCGAGCAACTGGTGGGCGAGGCACGAGCCAAGAGGCTCTACCCGGCTTCGAGCTGAGATGATGGAACGATTCTACCGGGGCCTATTGCTGCTCTATCCTCCGGCGCACCGACGAGAGTACGGCGCCGAGATGGTTGAGACCTTCGCGCGGCGGGCGGATACGGCCCGGCGGTCCGGACCGGTTGCCCGCGCGCGCTTCGTCGGTCGGGAGGCCTTCGGCGCCGTGCGGATCGCTGTGCGGGAGCGTCTCGGATCGCCGGATACGGGAGGGCCTTCCGCGAATTCGCCGACCGTGTCTCGCGTGTCCGCCCGGCGGCCGCCAGGCCGGCGGGGCACCACGCTCGGCGCCGACCTCAGGCATGCGCTGCGTCGGTTGCGCTCGAGCCCGGGGTTCACCATCGCCACCGTGCTGACGCTGGCTCTGGGAATCGGTGGCAATACCGCCATCTTCACCGTCGTCAATGCTGTCGTCGTCAGCCCGCTGCCCTATCCTGACTCCGACCGCCTGATAACAGTGGCCGCCGACGTCGAAGCTGTCGATGCGCATGGAATCGAGATCCCCATCGGCTTCTGGCTGGGCTTCCGGCGGCTAAACGAATCCTTCGACGAGATCGGCCTGTTCGAGTACAGCACCGCGAACCTGTCCGGTGAGGGTCCCCCGGAGCGCGTCGCGGCGATCGAAGCAACTGGAAGTCTCTTCGACACGCTGGGCGTACCACCGGCGATGGGACGGCCGATCATGCAGGACGACGAGGCCCCGGGCGCACCCCTCGTGGTCTTGCTCTCTCATGGCTTGTGGACGCGGCGGTACGGTGCCGACCCGTCGATGATTGGTCGCACGATCCGGGTCGACAGCGTCGCCGCCGAGGTCGTCGGGATCATGCCGGAGGGGTTCGCCTTCCCGCGGCCCGAAACGCAGATCTGGGGGCCGCTGACTATCGACCGCACGACTGACCCGCCCATCTCATTCAGCTACAGCTCGGTGGGCAGGCTGTCGGAAGGCGTCACGCTAGATCGAGCGCATCAAGACCTGGCTCGGGTGACCGATCAGCTCCCCGAGATGTTCGGCAACATCACCGTGGATTTCATCGACAGCTACGGCGTATCGCCTTCGCTGCGCAGCTTAAAGGCGCAGGTCGTGGGGACGATCGCCGACACGCTGTGGGTGCTTCTCGGCGCCGTCGGCTTCGTGCTGCTGATCGCCTGCGCCAACGTCGCCAACCTCTTCCTGGTGCGCACCCAGGCGCGCCACCGTGAGGTGGGCTTGCGCTCGGCGCTGGGAGCGAGTCGCGCCGATCTGGCTCGCTACTTTCTGTCTGAGAGCCTGATCATAGGAGGGTTGGCGGGCGCCGTCGGAGTGGGGTTGGCGGTCGCCGGGGTGCGGCTGCTGGTGGCGTTCGGCCCGGACGATCTGCCGCGGCTCCAAGAGGTGAGCATCGGCGCTGCCGAGCTCGGCTTCGCGGCGGCGATCTCATTGCTCGTTGCCGTTGCCTTCGGATCGCTGCCGATCCTGCGCCTCTCGCGCCAACAGCTCGTCGACCAACTCAAAGAGGGCAGTGATCGCGCCACTGTCACCAGCGGCTCGCGCCGCGCTACCAGCCTGCTGGTGGTCGCCCAGGTGTCCCTGGCGCTTCTGTTGATGGTCGGCGCCGCGCTGTTCGCCCAAAGCCTGCGAAACCTGATACGCATCGATCCCGGCTTTCGCGCCGAAGGCGTTCTGACCTTCCGGCTAACCCTGTCCGATGCCGCGTACCCCGACGACTCCCGCCGCGCTCTCTTCCACCAGGAGTTGTTGGATCGTCTCGAGGCCCTGCCCGGGGTGGAGGCCGCCGGCCTGACGCGATGCCTACCGCTACAGGGCTGGTGCGGAGGTAATCCAGTAGCCAGCCTCGACTCGCCGCTGCCGCCGGAGGCTTTCCGCGACGTCGCCAGCATCAAGCCGGTTAGCCCCGGGTACTTTCGCGCCCTTGGCATCCCGTTGCAGGCCGGCAGGGATATCGAGCGGAACGACTACGAGCAGCGCACCGGCGCGGCCGTTGTGAGCGAAGCCCTCGCCGAGCGCCTGTTTCCCGGCCTTGACCCGCTCGGTAAGCGCGTCTATCCGAGCGAGGGCGGGCCCGACGACGAAGCCGATTGGTACACGGTGGTCGGCGTTGCCGGCACCATCAAACGGCTCGAGCTCGACGAAGAGCCGGCCGACATCCTCTACGTGGCGATGCTGGGAACCGACGATCAGTTCTTGCCGAACCTCGACCAGGTCACTGTCGCCGTAAGAACCCAGGGCGATCCCCTCGAATTGGCCGGCGCGGTGCGCGACACGGTGTGGGCAATCGAATCGGAGATGCCGGTCGCGGCCATCGAAACGATGGCGAGCGTACTCGCACGCGCCTCGGCACGCGTCGCCTTCACGGCGGTGCTCATCGGTATCGCGGCGGTCGTTGCGCTCGTGCTCGGCGCTGTCGGCATCTACGGCGTCGTATCGCACACCGTCGGCCGTCGAACCAGCGAGATCGGCGTTCGCATGGCACTCGGTGCTCGGCAGGGGGAAGTGCTACGAATGGTGTTGCGCCAGGGTGTCACCGTCGTCTTGATCGGAATCGCCATCGGCGTCGCCGGTGCGTTCGCCCTGGCGAGGGTCGTGGAGGCGCTGCTGTACGAGGTCAGTGCCGGGGATCCGTTCACGCTTGTCGCGGTCTCCACGGCGCTACTCGCCGTCGCGCTGCTGGCCAGTTTCCTCCCGGCTCGCCGGGCGGCAAGAGTTGATCCCGCCATCTCGCTGCGGGGCTAGTCCCTACCGGCAATCGCGCCATGGATGGTTTGCGGCGGTACAACCACGACGAAGATATGGGCCGTGCACAACAAGGCCATCGGAATCGTGACAAGCAATCCGACGCCGACGAATGCCGCACCCAGCAGGGTCAAGAACAGGATGACAAGCCAAAGGGCCATGAGTTTCGAGCGTCGCCCTCGGCTAACGCGGTTGCTTAAACGCAGTGCCGTCCAGGGCGAACAGCCGCGATCAACCAGGAAAAAGGCGGAAAGACCGAACCGCGCCAGCACATAGAGGCCAGGGACCAGCGCCAACCCGAGACCCAGGAGCACGGCCGGGAGGAGAATCATCTTCACGACGAAGAGACGTAAGGCGAGGTGATAGTCACGTAGCGCTTGGCGCGGAGACGCCCCCTTTCCGTTGAAGGCGTTGAGCGCAGTTTCCACCATCGCTGCTTCCCAGACAGCAGTCCCAAGAAAGTAGCTTGCGTGGAGCAAAACCCAAACAGGACGCCCGGGAATCGGGCTGAAGTTGATCACCAAGACCTCGACGACCAACCAAACGCCGACCCAGCCGACCAGAAGCAGCAGGATCGTCGGCGCGTAGCTCGGCAACCTCGAGGAAGCCGCACGCAGCATGGCCCGCGCACTGGGCGCGGTCGGCGAGTGAGCGCTACCGGCGACCCTCATCGCTCGCATCGGGATGCAGCTCCCACAGCACGTTGACGATCAGCCAACGCCCGTTCCACTTGGCCATCTGGAGGTAGTCGACCCACTCGGGGCCGGTGATCCGTACGACCGCCGCGTTCTCGTAGACGTCGAGCACCGTCGCCGTGCTTGCCTCGCCGCTCAACGGCGAGTTCTTGCCGCCGCCGCGCCGGGTATTCTCCACCAGGGTCATGGCGCTCTGCTGCCCCAGCCGACTGTGCCCGTTCGCGTCGGTAACCACGACGCGCTTGGCAAGCTCGGGATGCAACGCTCGCTTCATCCGCTCGGCGTCGCCTTCGTACCAACCTTCACCATAGTCGAGAGCCGCCGCGAGGATCTCCGCCGCTTCGGGGTGCTCGACCGACGCAGTTTGCGGTGCCATCGCGTAGGCAGCCGCGGAGATGGAAAGCAAAGAGGAAACGGCAACGAAAACGGTGAGCTTCATATCAGCCTTCCTTGAGGCAAGTGGCGAGGGAGCGCTTGGCCATTATACTATTATATACAAGTTATAAGCTGTCGATTCTGGACCGCCCATCGGGTGTGAACCCCGTAACCGCGATCATGGCCAACCGAGCATGCCGTTCCGGTACCCCATTTCATGAGGCGTGACGAGGCGAGTTCGTCTCCGCGGAGCCGGCCGGCAACGGATGCTCGTACGGATCGGCAACCGCCCTTACCCCCGTTCCGCCTCGAGCGCTATTTCGCAGGCCGCGAGCACACAGCGCCGTTCTTGCTGTGCGCTTCCGACTGCGAATCCATGCGGCTTGGCGAGTTGCTCGCCCTGCGAGACGGCGCCCGCGAGGCCTTCGAGCGCCTCTGGCTCGGCTACACCGAAACGGCCGGTGACGCCGGTCTCCGTCTCGACATCGCCGAACTCTACGACTCCGTGGAGCCCGATGACATACTAGTCCTCGCCGGCGGCGAAGAAGCGATCTTCACCTTCGCCAACGCCTGCCTGGCACCCGACGATCATGTGATCGTCCACTACCCCGGCTATCAGTCGCTGAGCGAGGTTCCGATCGCCGTCGGCTGCGACGTCAGCCTCTGGCATGCTCGCAGCGACAATAGCTGGAAGCCCGACCTGCAGCAGCTCGCCCGCGCGATCCGACCCGCGACACGCGCCGTCCTCGTGAACCTGCCGCACAACCCGACGGGCGCCGTGCTGGCGCCCGAGGAATGGGAAGAGCTCATTCGAATTGCGCGCCATCACGGCCTCGTGATCTTCTCAGACGAGGCTTATCGCGGTCTCGAATACGACGGATCGATGCGGCTGCCGGCGATCTGTGACGCCTACGAGAACGGCATATCTCTCGGCCTTCTGTCGAAGGGATACGGGCTACCGGGCCTGCGGATCGCGTGGCTGGCAACGGGAAATCGCGAACTGCTCGAAAAGATCGCGCTGTTCAAGGACTACACGACGATTTGCAACAGCGCGCCCAGCGAGTTTCTGGCGCGAATCGCCGTCCAGAACAGCCATCAATTGCTGCAACGCTCACGCGGGATCATTCACCAGAATCTCGCCCTTGTGAGTGATCTGTTGGAGCGTCACCGCGACGTCTTCGACTGGTTTGCTCCGCTCGCCGGACCGATTACCTACCCGTCGCTGCGTGGCGAAGGGAGCGTCGACGACTTCTGCGATCAGGTGTTGCGCGAAGCTGGAGTGCTGCTTCTTCCGGGCACCGTGTTTTCTGCGTTCAGCCGAAACCTGCGGTTGGGGTTCGGTCGCGCCGACACCGCAGTGGCATTGAACCGGTTCGACGCGTTCTTGAGCAAGTGAACACGGACGTTCGGACTCATCACTCGGCGCGGAGGGCTACGAGCGGATCGGACCGTGCCGCACGGCGGGCCGGCAGGTAGCTGGCGAGCAGGGCGACCGCCGCCAGGACAATTGTCGTCGCGGTGAGGGCGAGCGGATCGAAGGCGCTCACTCCGTACAGTTGGCTCTCGACGAATCGCACCAGGAAAGCAGATGCGGTCAACCCGATGAGGCTGCCAATGCCGGCGAGCCGAACAGCGTCGACGAGGACGCGGCGAAGCAGCGTGGACGAGGTTGCGCCCAGCGCCATCCGGACGCCGAACTCC
>CBDUXW010000030.1:0-12645 GCA_965371275.1 uncultured bacterium
TGGGTCATCAGCACCAGGGGATCCCGGTAGCTGACCTCGGAGAAGAAGCCGCGCAGGGCATCGCCCGGGGCGGGGCTGAAGCTGCCGTTCTTCGCCCGCAGCGCCGCATCCATGTAGCCGCGCACCGTCATGATTTCTTCGTCCTCGAGGAACGCCATGTACTCGTCGACGGCAGCGTTGAACACGCGATCGTATTCGTCGGCGGCGGCGACCCGGCTCAACGCCGGCAGATCGCGGTTGCGGTTTTCCTCCAGCCGCAGCGATGCGTGGGAGCGGGCAAGCTCGCGCCGCATGATGGTGACCTCTTCCTCCCAGGTGTAGGGAACGAGGTGCACGTTCTGCAGGTACCAGGTGTAGTTGTCGGCGCCGACCCCCGAAGGACCGGTTTTCGACGGCGCCTCGCCTTCCAGCCAGGCACGGAACTCATCGGTGGCCGCGATGCCGTTCTGAATGGCCGCATCCAACACGGTGCTGGTGCCGGCGACGCGCGTCGCCAGCGTCGCCAGCTCCGCGCTCTGATCGTCGAACGATCCCGGGCTCATGGCCCAGAGGTCGTGGCCGTCGCCGGTGAGGTTCTGTCGCGCCTTGCCCAGCAACGTCGGGATCGAACCGATACGCTCGGCCATGATCGCCGCATCCCCGTCTGTCAGCGGATAGTCGTAGGTCCACAAATCGACCCAGCCGTCGATGACGGGTCCCTCGTGCGCCGGCACGTCGCTCTGCGCCGCGAAGATGGTCACGTAGAACGCCGGGTTTTCGGCCCACGGCCGACGCACGCGATGATCGAAGTCGAGGCCGTTCATCTCGGCACCCACCAGGACGTGATCGATCTGCTGCTCTACCGGCCAACTGCTGGGGTCGATGGCGGCGAGCCGCGCCTGGAATGCGGGCAATTCGGCGCGTTGCGTCGCCATCGCCGCGGTCGAGTAATCGGGAGCCCCGTCGGCCCACGGCGGTCGCGCGAACTCGCGCCACTGCTCGAACAGCGCGACCAGATCATTGTAGCTGGTGCTCGCCGCCGCAGCGGCGGTGTCGGAGCCACCGCCGCCAGGCGCACCGGCGCCGGTGCAACCGGCCGCTAGCACCAGAAGCGTGGCAACAAGGATGGTCGGTCGCGACAACAGCGATCGCAGCATGTGTGGCCTCCAAGGTTCACGGGCTTCCGCTCGCACCAATCCTGCGGCCTCGGAGACACGAAGACAACGGACGATCCGCCGCTGGAGCCCGGACTTGTTGCGGGTCGCGGAGTCCGGGCTAGAACTGCTTGTCCCACCAGTGGTCATCGACCACACGCACCCTGACAGTGAGCTCTTCACCGTCCACGGTCATCACGGCGCGGTAGAGACCCTCGGGAGCGGGTGAATAGACCAGGTTGGCAGGACGGTTGGGATCGGGTTGGCCGCCGCCCCGACCGCCGAAACCGCCACGTCCACCGCGGCCGCCGCGGCCGCCGCGACCGCCACGCAAGCCCGCCGTTTCCTCTGCTGTGCGCTGGCGGCCGAAGTCCTGATCCCAGATCACCGAGTTGAAGCCGGAGGCGTTGCTGCCGGTGAGCGTGCGCACCAGGCGGTCGCCGTCATAGATGAGGATGACCGGCGCCTCGGCTGCGGGGCTGGCGAGCATGTAGTTGATCACGTTGCCGTTAGGTTCGCTCTCGCCGGGGAAGTTCTGCGCCGAGGTGGCGCGCCGATCGGTGACGTGCCAGCGAACCTTGGGCTCAGCCCGGAACAGGTGCACCGGGTGGCTGAGGATCTCGGCGGTGAGCTCATGCATCCACGAGATGTCGGTGATGTAGATACCTGTCCCGTGCGTGGCCACCACGAGGTCGTTCTCGCGCGGGTGGATTTTCATGTCGTGCACCGGCTGCGCCCGCATATTTCCTCGCATGGAACGCCACGAGTTGCCGCCGTCAATCGACACGTACACGCCCATCTCGGTGCCGACGAACAGTAAGTCGGGGTTCTGGTACGACTCGCGGATCACGTTCACCGGTTCGTTCGGCAAGCCGTTGGAGATGTCGATCCAGGTCTCGCCGTAGTCGATGGTCTTGTACACAAACGGGCGGAGGTCATCGCGCCGGTAGCCGGTGAAGGTGACGTACGCCGTACCCGGATCGGTATGACTCGGCTCCACGCGGCTCACCCAGTAGCCCGGCGTGTCGGGGATGTTCTGGTTGACCTGCGTCCAGTTTACGCCCGTGTCCTTGGTCACCCAGACGTTGCCGTCGTCGGTGCCGACCCACAGCAAGCCGGCGATGATCGAAGACTCGTCGAGCGCCGTGATCGTGCAGTACTGAACGTTGCCGATACCCTGGATCTTGGCCGGATCGCTGGTGGTCAGATCGGGAGAGATTTCCTCCCAGCTCTCACCGCGGAACGACGAGCGCAATACCAGGTTGCCGGCGTGATAGATCACGTTGTTATCGTGACGACTCACCACGATCGGCGCGTTCCAGTTCCAGCGCAGCCGCTCCTCGTCCTCGGAGCGCGAGTAGCGAATGCGGCGGCGCTCGTTGGTCACCAAATCGAGGCGGCTGATCGGGCCGAACTGCGACTCGTTGTAGACGTAGCGGTTGTTGGACCAGTCGACCTCGTTGTACATGCCGTCGCCGCCACCGACACGCTCCCAGTCTTCGAACACGATCGGACCGCCGCCGCGCTTGGTCGACGGGCCGCGGTGGGAGCCGTTGTCCTGCAAACCGCCGTAGACGTTGTACGGGTACGCCATGTCGATGCCCACCGCGTAGAACTGGGCCAACGGCAGGTTGTCGGGGTGATACCAGTTGGTACCGCCGTCGCGCGACACGCCCATGCCGTGGTCGTAGCCCATCAGCAGGTAGTCGGAGTTGTTCGGGTCGATCCACAGGGCATGATCGTCGCCGCCGATGCCGGTCCAAGCCCGAACCCACTCGCGGCCGCCGTCGATCGACTTGAGCGAGCGCGACGACAGCATGAAGAGGCTATCGGCGTTGTTGGGGTCGGCGATGATGCGGCCGTAGTAGTACGGCGGGCCGCCGCCGACGTTTTGCGTGTCGGGCGATACAGCCTCCCAGGAGTCGCCGCCGTCGCGGCTGCGCCAAATACGGTCGGTGCGGGCGCGCCCCGGGGCCGGCCTGCCGTCGAGCAGCGCCTGGTAGACGTCGTCTTCGCTCTCACCCTCGACGTTGACGTCCTCGATGACCGCGAAAATCGTTTCAGGCGCCGCGGCGGAGATCGCCAAGCCGATGCGCCCGATCATGCCGAGCGGCAAACCGCCCTCGAGCATGCTCCAGTTGTTGCCGCCGTTCGTAGTCTTCCAGATACGACTACCGGGGCCGCCGGGATTGAACGTCCACGGTTTGCGCACCTTGTCGTAGGTGGCGGCGTAGAGCGTGCGCGGATCCTCCGGATGCATCACCACCTCGACGACGCCCACGTGGCGCATGGTTTCGTTCTCGAAGCGGCCGGTGGGCTCGATGACGTTGGTCAACACCACCTGCCAGGTGCGACCGCCGTCGGTGGTCTGGTAGAGGCCGCGCTCCGGGTTGTCCTTGTAGAGCCAGCCGAGCGCCGCGGCGTACACGATGTTTTCGTCGGTCGGGTGCACCACGATGCGGGCGAAGTGCCCGGCCTCGGGCAGCCCCATGTTGGTCCACGTGCGGCCGGCGTCGGTGCTCTTGTAAATGCCGTTGCCGTAGTACGAGCTGCGCGAGTTGTTGCCTTCGCCGGTACCCGCCCAGACGATGTCGGGATTGCTGGGAGCCACGGTTACCGCGCCGATCGAGAACACGTCGGGCCGGTTGAAGATCGACTCGAAGGTTATGCCGCCATCGCGGGTCTTCCACAGACCGCCGGAAGCGGTGGCGGCGTAGAAGATGTCCCGATTGCGCGGATCCACGGCAAAGTCGACGAAGCGACCTGACTGGCGGGTGGGGCCGATCTGACGGTAGTGGACGCCGGCAAACAAGGCACCGAGGTCGATGCCCTGGGCAGCGGAGGGCGAAGAAGCGGCGGGCGCCGGGAAAACGACGGAGGTTGGCGTGGTCTCTTCCACCACGCCAACCCTGCCGTCGGTTTCAAAGGCGAGTGCGACCAAACCCGGAGTCCCATCGGAACTCAGGTCTGCAACGCCACCGGCCACACTCGCCGAGCTCACGGCAAGCAACAACGCCACAGATACTAGCGGCAAGAAGCAGGATGGGAGTGTGGTGTTGTTCACACGGGGCGCGGAGACGAAGTGCGCCGTCTTCGGCAGATGCATGAGAGATCCTCCAGTTCGCGATCAAGAGACCTTAGCCGATACGGACAACGCTGTGAGGAGATCGGCCGCCGGGTTCTATATCTTGAGCAAGCGCGTGAAGGGACACCCTGCACGCCCCTCCACGTGAGCCGATTCTATCGCCGCTTCCGCGTTTCAGGGTGTAACCCCCACAACCAAGAGGAGGCGACAATGCGCAACGCGCTCAAAGCGTTTTGGGAATGCGTCACGGATCCTGGAAACGTGGAGCTCGGAATCGCGATGATTCCGCTCGTGCTCGTTCTCGGCATCTTGATCGAGTACACCCTGGTGCGCTAATAAGCACCTATGAAAACAGATCGAGGGTTCCCCGCCGTCAGGTTGTTCCTCGTATTCCTGCTGCTCATGGGTATGGTCGGGTGCGCCGCCGGCTCGCCGGACGGCGGCGCCACCCGAGCCGGTTCGGCACGCGGCGAGACCATCCCCTTCGACGGTTACACACTGTTTCACCCGCTGACCTCGACCTCGGTGTACCTGATCGACATGGACGGCGAGCCCGTGCACCAGTGGCGCACCGAGTACAACACCGGTCAGTGCGTGTACCTGCTCGACAACGGCAACCTGCTGCGCTGCGCTCGCGACCCGAGCCCCGCCGGCCCGTACCGCGGCGGCGGTGACGGCGGCATCATCCAGGAGATCGCGCCCGACAGCACGGTGGTGTGGGAGTACAAGTTCTCCGACGAGCTCAAGCGTCATCATCACGACGTAGAGATCATGCCCAACGGCAACGTGCTGCTGATTGCCTGGGAGGGTCGCAGCTACGAGGAAGCGGTGCAGGCCGGTATCAACCCGGTACGCATGCAGGACGACGAGATCTGGCCCGACTTCGTTGTCGAGATCGAGCCGGTGTATCCCGACGGCGGCAACATCGTGTGGGAATGGCACGTCTGGGATCACCTGGTTCAGGAGCTGTACCGAGACAAGGACAACTACGGCCCGGTGGCCGAGCACCCCGAGCTCATCGATATCAATGCAGCGCCGGCACACCGCGAGCGCGCCGAAATGGCGACGCCCGACAACGTCGCGGCGCTGCGCTCGCTCGGCTACCTCGCCGGCAGCGCCGAAACCGACGACCGTGCCGAGATCGGCCGCGACTGGCTGCACAGCAACTCGGTGGACTACAACGAACAGCTCGATCAGATCCTGATCAGCAGCCGCCACTTCAGCGAGATCTGGATTATCGATCACAACACGACGACCGAAGAGGCAGCCGGCCACGCCGGCGGCCGCTCCGGCAAGGGCGGCGATCTGCTCTACAGATGGGGTAACCCCGAGGCCTGGGGCGTCGGCGCTCCGGAAGACCGCAAGCTCTTCGTGCAGCACGATGCCCAATGGATTCCCGAGGGCTATCCAGGCGCCGGCAACATCACGATTTTCAACAACGGCCGCCGGCGCGCCGAGGAACCGTGGACGTCGGCGGAAGAAATCGCGCCGCCGATGAATGCCGACGGCAGTTACGTCATGGAGCCCGGCACGCCGACAGGTCCGGCGGCTCCCGGTTGGTCGTGGTCACATCCGGATCCGACCGCCATGTACGCCAGCAACCTCGGCGGCGTGCAGCGGCTGCCCAACGGCAACACACTGATCGGCGTGGGCGTGGGCGGCCGGATGATCGAGGTCGGCGCCGACGACCGGATCGTGTGGGAATACACCAACGCCTTCCAGGAAAGCGAAGGCCCGCAAGCCGAGGAAGCACGCCGGCGTGAGGAACGGCTGCGGCAAGAGCAGGCAGAGGAAGCCGCGCGAGAAGCTGAGGAAGCAGCCGCCTCGACCGGCGCCGAGGCAACCCTCAACGGCAATCAGCGAACCGCCGCCGCGAGCGGGGGTGAGGGCGGACGAGGTGGCGGCGACGGCGACGAGAACGGCGCCCAGGTCCAGGGCGGCGGCAACCGCGGCCGCGGACCGCGGACACCCGGCAGTACCTACCGCGCCTTACGCCTCGCTCCCGATCATCCGGGAATACTGATCGTGCTGGCCCTGGCCAACGGCGGCACATAGAACAAATCTTCACGACCGCGTTGGCCGCTACCGCAACGTGCCGACGAACGGGCTCGACCCGTCCACCACCTCTTGCGGCCAACGTCGCAATTGTTTAGAAGAAGGCCATCATGACAATACAAAGACATGTTGGAACGGGCCTCGGCGCCGTCGTCGCTCTCGTGTTGAGCCTGGTCGGCTGCTCCCCGGATCCCGGCGCTGACCGGGCCGTACTCAACGGCGCCGCCCCGGCAGCGTCAGACCTCCTCCGGGGTGAAGCCACACCATTCGACGGCTACACCCTCTTCCAACCGCTGCGCTCGACCACGGTCTATCTGGTCGACATGGAGGGCGAGACCGTCCACACCTGGGAAACCGACTACAACGGCGGCTCCGTGTACATGCTCGACAACGGCAACATCATCCGCGAGGTGCGCGAGCCCGAACCGGTCGGCGAGTTCACGGCCGGCGGCGAGGGCGGCATCGTCCAGGAGATCGCCTGGGACGGCACGGTGGTTTGGGAGTTCTTGTACTCCACCGAGGATCACCGCCATCATCATGACATCGCGCCGCTGCCCAACGGCAACGTCCTGTTGATCGCCTGGGAGCTCAAGACCTTCGACGAAGCGATCGAGGCCGGCATAAGCCCGACCCGCTTCGAGGAAGAAGCCATCTGGCCGGACTCCGTCGTCGAGATCGAACCGGTGTACCCCGACGGCGGCAATGTGGTGTGGGAGTGGCGCGTCTGGGACCACCTCGTGCAGGACTTCGATAGCAGCAAGGCCAATTACGGTGTCATCGCCGAGCATCCGGAGCTCATCGACATCAATGCCGCGGCACCGCACCTCGAACGACGCGAAATGGCGGCGCCCGAAGCGGTCGAACGGTTGCGCGCCCTCGGTTATCTGGGTGGCGGTTCCGATACCGACGACCGTCCCGAGATCGCCCGCGATTGGCTGCACACCAATGGCATCGCGTACGATCCCGATCGCGACGAGATCATGTTGAGCGTACGTTCGTTCAGCGAGTTCTGGATCATCGACCACAGTACGACCACCGAAGAGGCCGCCGGGCATCTCGGCGGCAGGCGCGGCAAGGGCGGCGACCTGCTGTACCGGTGGGGAAACCCGGAGGCCTACGGCGCCGGCAGCGCCGAAGATCGCACGCTCTTCGTACAGCACAATGCCCACGTCATCCCGCGCGACCGCGCCGGGGGCGGCAACATCCTGGTGTTCAACAACGGCGACGGGCGCGCCGAAGAGCCATGGTCGTCGGTCGACGAGATCGCTCCCGCGTTCGATGCGGACGGCAACTACATCATGGAACCGGGAGCTCCCACCGGGCCGACCGCGCCGACGTGGTCGTACACCGACCCGGTGCCGACCGACATGTACGCGCCGATCATCTCGGGCGCCCAGCGCCTGCCCAACGGCAACACGCTCATCTGCGCCGGCGAGGGTGGCAAGTTGCGCGAGATCGGCGCCGACGGCCGAATTGTCTGGGAGTACCAGAACCCGTACCTCGAGGAGGCCGGTATCGGAGGTGAGGGGCGGGGAGACGGCGGGCCGGGTCCCGGAAGTCTGTTCCGCGCCTTGCGGATCGCCGCCGACCATCCGGCGCTGACGCGCCTGCTTGCCGCCGAACCCGCGCAGCAATAGGTCTTCCGCCTCAACACGGCGTGAGTATCGAGCGTCCTCCGGGTTCTGCGCTCGACGTGCGGCCGCCACTGCAGTTCGTCCCGTAAATTAGGAGTCGAAACTCTTGATTTATATGGACGAAATGATTATAGTTTGGTTGTCCACAATGAAATCGAGCACCGCGGCAAGCAACCCGAAGGCGCAGCCCATGGTCGACACCGATTCACTCCTGCCCCTGAAGCCCGACGTTTTCACCGTCCTCTTGGTACTGCTCGAAGGCGACCGGCACGGCTACGGGATGATCAAGGCCGCCGAGGCGCGCCGCGGCCGTAAGGGCCAGCTACAGCCCGGCGCCCTCTATCGCGTGCTTCGCCAGATGCTCGACGGCGGGCTCATCGAACAGCTCGCCGCCGGCGTGACGCCGGCCGGCGAGGCAAAATCGGGCGACGAACGTCGTCGCTACTACCGCATCACGGAATTCGGTCGCGAGGTCGCCGCCGCTGAGGCGGCACGCATGGAAGAGCTCGTGATGATGTCGAAACAGTACGACTTGCTCCCCCACAGGAAGTCCTGATGAGCACGCCGCTGCCGGTACGCGCCTCGGCGCGACTGTATCGATTGGTGTTGCGCGTGTTTCCGCGACGCTTTCGTGCCCGCTTCGGCTCCGAGATCGTCGACACCTTCGAGGAGCTGGCGGACGAGTCCTGGCGCGAGCGCGGCGGACGCGGCCTCGCTGCGCTGTGGGTAAAGACATTGGCCGATATAGCCCGCCACGGTAGTGGCGAGAGGCTGAGCAACGGGGCTTCGGCATATGGGGCGACCCCCTCCGCCGCCCCCGCTACCGCCCACGGCGGCGCCGGCCGGATGGTCGCCTCGTTCATCCAGGATCTCGGTTTCGCCGCCCGTTCGGCGCGCCACGCGCCGGGGTTTTCGCTGGCGGTGATCGCCACGATCGCCCTCGGCATCGGCGCCAACACGGCCATCTTCACCGTGGTTAACGGCATCCTGCTGCGCCCTCTGCCGTTCGACGACTCCGAGCGCGTCGTGATCTTGTGCGAAACCCACGAGCGGGTCGGCGACTACTGCGTCGCGTCGCCCCCTAACGTGGAGGACTGGGCGCGTCGCAGCGACGCCTTCGAGAGCCTTGGCTTGGCCCGCAACTGGATGTTCGTGCTCGATGGGCCGGACGGCAGCCGCGCTCTGAGCACGGGCGTCGCCACCCCCGGCTGGTTCGAAACACAGCGGCTGACGGCGGCGACCGGTCGGCTTTTCGCCGCCCAAGACCTACAACCGGGGAACAATCGGGTCGTCGTGCTCAGCCATTCGTTGTGGCAGACACGCTTCGGCGCCGACGCCGACATCGTCGGCTCGACGCTGGTGCTCGACGGCAATCCGTTCGCCGTGATCGGCGTACTGCCGGCCGACGCCTGGATCCACGACTTCAGCGGCGCCCAGATTTGGGTGCCGCTCACTACCATTCAGGATGACGTCGAAAATCGATCGTGGCGCGGCTTCGTGGCACTCGGCCGGCTTGCTGACAACACCACGTTGGCGGGCGCCCGTGACGAGATGGAAGCGGTACGGGCGACGCTGGCGGCGGAATATCCCGAAAGCAACCAGGGTTGGGGGCTGCGCATCGAGCCATTGCGCGAGCACGTCGCCGGATCCGCCCGCTCGACGCTGTTGCTGTTCCTGAGCGCCGTCGGACTGGTGCTGCTCATCGCCTGCGCCAACGTGGCCAACCTGCTACTGGTGCGCTCGACGGCCCGCGCCCAGGAGTTCGCCGTACGCACGGCGATCGGCGCCGGACGCATCCGCCTCGCTCGCCAACTCCTGACCGAGAGCGTGTTGCTCGCCACCCTCGGCAGCGGCGCCGGAGTGTTGCTGGCGTGGTGGACGACGACGGTGTTCCTGCAACTGGCACCGCCGAACATCCCGCGCCTCGATGAGGTGACCATGGACACGGGGGTGCTGGGCTTCGCGCTGCTGCTGACAGTGGCGACGGCGCTGCTGTTCGGCCTGGCGCCGACCATCAGCGTGGCTCGCGGCCAGCTGGGCGAGAGTCTCAAGGCCCGGTCCGCTGTCGATCGTCGCGGCCACGGCTTCCGCGACGCGTTGGTGGTAGCGGAATTGGCGCTGGCCGTGATGCTGCTGCTCGGCGCCGGCCTGCTGACCCGCGGATTCACGGGCCTGCTGAGCTGGGACCCCGGCTTCGACCGCGACAACCTGGTCACCGCCTGGGGATTGGCGCCGCCGGGCAAGTACGAAACCGGCGCCCAGGCAATCGACCTTTTTGAACGCGCTGCCGCCGAAATCCGCGGCGTGCCGGGCGTGGAGTCGGTGGGCCTGACTTCGGCGGGCCCCCTGTTCGGCGGCATCGAGACCGAAGGGCTCCACATCGAAGGACGGCCGGTAGCACCTCCCGATGAGTGGCCGACCGCCCGCTACTACGACGTCGGCACCGACTACTTCGACGCCATGGGCATCACGGTGCTGCGGGGTCGCGATTTCGAGTCGACAGATAGAGCCGAGGGCGTGCCCGTCACGATGATCAACGAGACGCTGGCTCGCCGTCACTTCGCCGATGTTGATCCACTGGGGCAGCAGCTCACGATGTTCGACCGCACGTGGGAGATCGTCGGCGTGGTGGGCAACATCAGACCTTTCCAACCCGACGCGCCCGTCGACGCCGAGGTCTACATCCCCAAGCGGCAATTCCCGCGCTTGGCCACCTTCTTCGTCGTGCGGACGCGGGGCGATCCGATGAGCGTCGAAGACTCGGTACGTACCCGCCTGCAGGCGCTCGATCCGGACTTCGACCTCGGACGCTTCCGAACCATCGACGAGATCGCCGGCGGTGAGCTCGTCAGCCCGCGCTTCAACATGTTGCTCGTGGGGCTGTTCGCCACCGTAGCGCTCGTGTTGGCGGCTATCGGCACCTACGGTGTCATGGCCTACGCGGTGTCCAGCCGTACCCACGAGATCGGCATCCGCATGGCGCTGGGCGCCCGACCCGCCGGCATCCTCGCCGTCGTGATTCGCCGTGGGATGACGCTCGCCGCCGCCGGTTTGCTGCTCGGCGTGGGCGGCGCACTGGCCCTGTCGCGGGTGCTCGAAGGGTTGCTCTACGGCGTCTCGCCCGGCGACCCACTGACCATCGTTGCGGTGGCCGCGGTGTTCGGCGCCGTAGCCCTGGCTGCGTGCTGGCTGCCGGCCCGCCGCGCCAGCAAGCTGGATCCGTTAGTGGCGTTACGCGCCGAGTAAAACGTCGATCAGCCGACCGCCGCCGGCAAGTTGACGCGGCGGCATGTATCCGTTCCGGGCTACTAGCGTTCCAGAATCTCGCGGATCGCGTCGACGTCCTCGGGCCTCAAGTTAGAGGGATACACCCCCACGTCGGGGGCGAACATGTCGAGCCCGAGGAAGCCGCCCCGTTGCCAGCCGTCGGCGGGGTCGGAGAACGGCTCATCGGTGAACTTGAGCAGCAGCTCGGCCCCTACGGAGCCGACGATCTCCAGAATCTGGTCGGACTCCGTGGACCACAGCACCTCGTCGGAGCCGTCGGCGAGACGCTTCATGACCGCCCCCCGGCCGCTCTCGTTGACGGTGTAGAACGTCTCACCGGGATTGCCGGCGATAGCCAGCAACCCGGCATTCTCCGGGAAGTCGATCGGGAAATCGGCGGCCAGCGCGGCCGGCGAGATCGCCATCATCTGCGCGGCGGTGGGAGCGGCGGCCGGGGCAGTCTCCGGGCCCTGCATCTCCGGCACGCCAGCCGATTCCTCGACATCGACCGTGCTGGCGCTTTGCAGCATCTCCCAGACGATGAAGCCTGCGATCAGCAAGAAAATGATGGCCAGGATCTCGCGCTTGCGCACGGGCATCTCCGCTGACGCAGAACGATCGCCCGATGATCGTGCGCGCCGTCGAAGGAGCGACGCGCCCGACCCTACGCCGGAAGCCCCGCCAGCTCCTCTTGTACGGCGTCGACCAGCGGCTTGATGGTGTCGGCGCTGAAGTCGAATCGCGCCCCGGCTGCCTCGAAAAGCTCCGGCAGCGGCCGCGAGCCACCGAGCGCCAGCGCCGCGCGATAGCCGCTGAGCGCCTCTCCCTGATCTTGCTTGAAGCGCAGCCACACCTGCAAGGCGCCGAGCTGCGCGATGCCGTATTCGATGTAATAGAACGGGTGCACGAACAGGTGCAGCTGGCGCTGCCAGCCGCTGGCGCGGTTGTCTTCGTAGCCGCTCCAGTCCACCGGGGGCCCGAAGGCATCGTCGAGCTCCAACCAGATCCTCGTGCGCTCATCGCGGCTGTGGGTCGGGTTGGCGTAGAGCCGGTGCTGGAAGGCGTCGATCTGCGCGATCCACGGGAGGATCCTGATAATGCTCTCGAGATGCTTGCGTTTGGCACGGGCCGCGTCGGCCTCGGAATAGAAGACATCGAGCTCGTTGTCGGCGAACAGTTCCATGGTCATCGAGGCAACTTCGGCGAACTCGATGGGCGAGTGCCGGTACTCGACGAGCGGTTCCTGCTGCGTTGCGAAAGCATGAAAGGCGTGACCGGCCTCGTGCAGCAACGTTTCCACGTCGCGGTGGACGCCGGCGGCGTTCATGAAGATGAACGGCCGGCGCCGCTCGTCGCGGGTCGACATGTAGCCACCCGGCGCCTTGCCCTTGCGCGAGTCCAAATCCAGGTCGCCCTCGCTGCGCATGCTGGCAAACAACGCTTCGAGCTCGGGGTCGAGGCGCGAGAAGAT
>CBDUXW010000031.1:0-12589 GCA_965371275.1 uncultured bacterium
AGCGGGTTCGGCGGCGGCCAGCAAGACGGCCACGAAGAGCACCGGCACCGCGATCCGAACGGCAAATGTGGAGGAGTTGCCCATACTCCTGACTCTATCGGCGCGCCCCGTAGTGAACAACAAACGCCGCTCCGTGAAACCTGCCGGCGCGCCGGGTCAGTCGCCGGCACGTGCTGATTCAGCCGAATCTGCGAACTATTTCACCCAACGTCGGAACCTTCGCACTCGCTCCGGCGTCTTATTTACTATACTTTGTTTATTATCAAATCTTGCGTACGGAATCGAGCAGCGGTCCCGGGTAGCCCTCGGCACCTGAGCACGGACCGGCGAACGACAAACGGAGCCTGAACCATGGGCAAAGGCGAGTATCTGGGCGAGTTCGAGCAGGTTGTGCTTCTGGCGCTGGCGACGGTCGGTACAGGGACGCCGGGACGCGAGGTGTACGAGGAGATCGCCCGGACCACAGGCCGCGACGTGTCGGTAACCGCGGTCTACGTGACCCTGAACCGCCTGCTGAAGAAAGGCTACGTGTCGGCCGCCATGGGCGAAGCCACACCCGAGCGCGGCGGACGCGCCAAGAAGCTCTTCCGCCTCGAGGCCGAGGGCGCCGAAGCCATCAAGCGAGCTCGGGCCCAGTTCGATGTTTTGTGGAAGGGCGCCAAGGCCCATCCCGAGCTGCGGGGCTGAACGACGATGAATGCCTACGAGCGAAGCAAGAAACCGGCTGCCGCGCCGGGCCCCTCATCCGTTGCCCCCCGAATCGCCGCAGCGTTTCTGAGGGTAGTGCTCCCCACTGAGCTGCGCGACGACGTGCTCGGCGACCTGCAAGAGGGCTTCGCCTTCCGAACAGCGTCGAGCGGCAAGACATCAGCGCGCCGTTGGTACTGGCGCCAAACCCTGCAATCGGTGCGCTACGCGCGCCGCGGCACGGATCAACTTCCCGACCCGCGCCCGGGTCGTGGCTCCCCCGGACTGCGACGGGCGTTCATGGGCTTCTTTCGCTACGACTTGGCTTATGCGGTTCGCCAGCTTCGTTCCAATCCCGGCTTCACGGCCGTCGCGGTGTTGTCGTTGGCGCTCGGCATCGGCGTGAACTCCACCATCTTCACCGTCATCAACGGCTTCCTGATGCAGCCGTTGCCGGTGAAAAACATCGACGAGGTCGTGGAGGTCTACACCACGTCGTCCGGATCGTTGTTCAACGTGTCGGCGTATCCCGACTATATCGACTACCGCGACGAAGTAACCGCCTTCGAGAGTCTCGCCGCCAACATGACGATGGTCTTCAACTGGAACCGCGACACGAACTCCGAGATGTTGTTCGGAGAAGTGGTTTCGGGAAATTACTTCGAGGTTCTCGGAGCCGAGCCGGAAGTCGGCCGCTGGTTTCTCCCCGAGGAAGACCGCACGCCGGCCACTCACCTGGTGGCCGTGCTCGGCCATGGGCTGTGGCAACGCGAGTTCGGCGGCGACCCGGGAGTCGTCGGCGAAGCGATCAAGCTCAACGGCTCATTGTTCACGATAGTCGGCGTGGCTCCAGCGGAATTCACCGGCACGATTCCGATACTGGAACCCGACATCTGGACGCCGTTGATGACCGAGCCGATCATCAACTTCTTCACCCCCGATTCCAGCCTGCTCGAGCAGCGCGGCACCCGGTCGCTGCGCATGTTCGGCCGCCTCGCCGATGGGGCGACCATCGAACAAGCACGCGCCCAGCTCGCAACCGTGGCGACAAGGCTCAGCGCCGAGTACCCGGAAACCAACGAAAAGCGCTCGTCGAACGTGAAGTTCTTGAGCGAGGTACGGCTGCACCCGGAGATTGATGCGGCCATTACCCCTGTTGCAGGCCTGCTGATGGGACTCGTCGGCATGGTGCTGCTGGTGGCCTGCGCCAACGTTGCCAACATGCTGTTGGCGCGCGCCTCGGCGCGACGTCGTGAGATCGCCGTGCGCCTGGCGCTCGGCGCCAGCCGTTGGCGGCTGGTCCGCCAGCTCCTGACCGAAAGCATCATCTTGTCGCTGCTCGGCGGCGCGGTGGCGCTGTTGATTACGTTCTGGGTAACGCGTTTGCTGGTGAGCTTCCAGCCGCCCTTCCCCATCACGATCGTGTTCGACGTCACGCCCGACGCCCGGGTTCTCGGCTTCACGCTAGCGGCGTCGCTGCTGACCGGCATCGTGTTCGGCCTGGCGCCGGCGCTGCGAACGTCCAAGCCCGACCTGGTCGGCGCACTCAAAGAAGACGGCGGGCACAGCGCGCGACGCCGTTTTAACCTGCGCAGCGCTCTGGTCGTGGCACAGGTCGCCGTTTCCCTGGTACTGCTGGTGACCGCGGGCCTGTTCGCGCGCAGCCTGAGCAACGCCAGCTCCGTGGAGCTCGGCTTCGACGAGGAGAACGTCGCCTTTGTCTCGACCAGCATGGCTGCCGCCGGATACGAGCTCGAGCCCGGCCGCCAGTTCCTGCGCATGGCCACCGAGCGCGTGGCGGCAATCCCGGGTGTCGTGTCGGCAGCCTACACGGCGCGACTGCCGATGAATTTGTCCAACGCTAACGAAAAATTCTTCATCGAAGGCTACGAGCCGAGCACCGGCGACGGTGACGGCGCGGTGACCGCCGCCTACAACACCATCGGCCCGCGCTACTTTGAAACGCTGCGCATACCGCTACTCGCCGGACGCGAGCTCGCCGCCAGCGACACCAGCACCGCGCCCTTCGTGGCGATCGTCAACAAGACTTTCGCCGACGAGTATTGGCCGCGCGAAAACCCGATCGGCAAGCGCATCAAGTTCGACGGTGAAGACGACCCGTGGCTCGAGATCGTCGGCGTCAGCGCCGACTACAAGATGACCAGCGTCGGCGAGCTGCCGGGTCCGATGGTGCACACGGCGATGATGCAGCAGATGCCGTTCTTCGAGACCATCATGGTGCGCACCAGCGGCGACCCCGCGCCGATGGTGGCCCGCATGCGGGAAGAGCTGCAGGCGCTCGACTCGAACATCTCGTTCTTCGACGCCCGCACGCTGAGCGACAACATGGCCGTCGTGCTGTTCCCGGTGCGCATGGGCGCGGCGCTGCTGACCGCATTCGGCCTGCTGGCACTCAGCCTCTCAGCCGTCGGCGTATACGGCGTCATCGCGTATGCGGTGAGCCGCCGCACCCGCGAGATCGGCATCCGCATCGCGCTCGGCGCCGGCGCCAATGACGTGCTCGGCATGGTGATCGGCCAGGGGATGAAGGTCGTCGTGGTGGGCGTGGTGCTCGGCATGCTCGGCGCACTGGCGTTGTCGAGCCTGCTCGGCAGCTTGCTGTACGACGTCAGCACACTCGATCCGGTCGCTTTTCTCGGAACTGCAGCCGTGCTGTTGCTCGTGGCGCTGGTAGCCAACTACATCCCGGCGCGGCGCGGCGCCCGGGTCGATCCGATGGTGGCGCTGCGGTCAGAATAGGCGATCCTGCTAGCGGCGTACCGTGTCCGGGTCCACGCGCGTCGGCGTTGCCTCGCCTGACATGATCGTCGTCGCCGCCATGGCGATGGCGCGGATGGTGTTGGTCATGTGATCGAGGTCGAGGGTCTCGACCTCGTCCGACACCTGATGGTAGTCGGGGTCGACGTCGATCGGCGTGGTACTGATCGAATGCGCCGGCACGCCGAGGCGCGCCAGGGTGGCGTTGTCGGAGCGGTAGAACAGGTTCTGCGCCGGGTACGGATCGGCGTAGAACTCGTATTCGGTGCCGGCCACCGCCTCTTGCAGGATTTCGCCGAAGCTGGAGCGCTCGAAGCCGGTGATCCAGGCGGTGTTGGGCCCGCTGACCGCCGGCTTGCCGATCATCTCGATGTTGAACATGGCGACGATCTCGTCGGGATCGAGCTGCGCAGAAAAATAGCGCGAGCCGTAGCCGCCCGCCTCCTCGGCCGTAAACGCCGCGAACAGCAGCGTGCGCTCGGGCTGCGGCCGGCTCTTGAAGTAACGCGCCAGCTCGATGATCGCCGTGGTTCCCGAGGCGTCGTCGTTGGCACCGTTGGCGATCGTGTCGGCTTGCCCCGGGCGCGTACCGATGTGGTCGTAGTGCGCCGAGAAAAGGACGAACTCGTCGGTGCGTTTGCCACGAATCATGCCGACGACGTTGGCGAGAGGCAGCTCCTCGACGGTGGCGGTGGCCTGGACGCGGAACATTTCCGCCTCGGCGGTGTCGGTCAGCACCGCGACAAGATTCGAACCCGATCCGTCGGTGCTCGGCGGTGCGAGGCTGCGACCTCCGCGCGACAGGAAACGGCCGAGCTGCTGGAAGAACTGTGCCTGCGAGGAATGGACCAAAACGAGCGTGTCGCCGCCGTTGCGACGGACCTGATTGAAGGCCTGCATGGCGTTGTCGCCCGCGCCGATGACAAGCAGCTCGGCGTCGCCCGGCGACCAGTCGATCGACGCCGACGACAGCGAACAACCCACCCTGTCGTCCGCAACCTCCATGCCCTCCAGCGTCACCACGCAACTCGCGGTCGAGGTGGAGTACACGGGGAAGCGCTGCAGGTAGTCGCCGGTGCCGGCGATGGTATCGAGGCCGATCGCTTCGAACTCATCGGCGATGAACTCCGCCGCACGCATGGCCGCCGGCGTGAACGCACCACGACCTTCCATGTCGTCATCCGCGAGCGTCCGTATGACGCGCTCGACGCTGGCGCGGTCGATGTCGGGGAGCTGACCGGTCCCGCCGCCGGAAGCCGATATCGCGGTGCCGGCGGCGAGTAGTACTCCGACCAGGACAAAGGTCAACGCACGGGTAACGGGTTTCATGACGACCGTTCCTGGATCGGGGACGACGGCCTACCTGCCGCGGCCGCCTCCGGGCTGAGGCATCGGCTTGCGCGGCAACTGTTCGTCACGGTTCGCCGTGTGATACACGAACGCTGCCACGATCACCGCATTCTTCATCATATCCTCGGCCTGGATGCGCTCGTACACGTCCATGCTCGAGTGGTGCGTACGGCTGCCGTATTCCACCGGATCCTGGATGAACTGGAATCCCGGCAGACCAACGGCGTCGAACGCCAGGTGGTCGGTGCCGCCGGTGTTGCGGATGCTCAAGGTGGTCATTCCGAGATTCTCGAACGGCCCCATCCAGGCTTCGAAAATCGGGCCCACGGCTTCGTTGCCCTGCAAGTAGACGCCGCGGATTGCGCCGGTACCGTTGTCGACGTTGTAGTACCCGGAAAATCTCTCGTGATCCGGCAACAACTCCATCGTGCGGCGGTCGCCGAAGTGGTCGGCGACATAGGCGCGCGATCCGAGCAACCCCTGCTCCTCACCCGACCACAGCGCCAGTCGCACCGTCCTTCTCAGCGGCAATCCCGTGGCCTGGAGAATGCGCAATGCCTCCATCATCACCGCCGAGCCGGCGGCGTTGTCGGTGGCCCCCGTTCCCGAGTGCCAGGAATCGAAGTGGGCGCCGAGCATGACGATCTCGTCGGCGAGATCGGTACCCGGAATTTCGCCGATGAGATTGAAGGAGTCGAGCGTGTCCTCGTGGAACGTGTTGGTCACCTCCGCCTCGATGACCACGGGAACACCCTTTTCGAGCGTCCGGTAGATGCGTCCGTAATGCTCCGCCGCCAGCGTGAGCTGGGCCGGTACGGCGTCGGCGCCTACCTGGCGGCCGCCGCCGCTACCCACGAACACCGTGCCTCCCGAGCCGCGGCCCGGCTCGAGCAGCGCGGCAATGTCCTCTTGCACGAGAAACTGGTTGAGGCGCGCGGCGAACGCGCGACGCGCCAGAAAATCCTGCGAACCGCGACCCCCTCGACCACGGCCACCGCCGACGGGCTGCGCCGCCCGCTCCTCTAGCTCCTCGTCGGTGAAGCGGTGGGCCTGCGCCTCCCACAGGGCGTCAACCTGCGGTAGTGGCGCGGCGAGCACGAACTTGCCACGCAGCTTGCCGGACCACTCCTCGAAGTCGTCTTCATTTTCGATCCTGGCGATCACCGCGTCGCCGCGCACCATGCCATCGGTACCCGGGGTCCAGGCCTTCGGGTAGCCGACCAACGGGTAGGGCTGCGGCTCCACCACCTGCGCGGAGAACCTGTCGTTCGTCCAGCCGCGGCCGAACGGACCCCAGGTTTCGAGCGTCACGTTCACCATGCCGCGCTCCTCGAGCCAACTCGCAGCCCACTCGCCGGCGCCGCGCAGCGCCGGTGATCCGGTGAGCCGGGCGCCGTAGACGTCGGTGAGCCAGCTCATCACTTCCATCACCTGCGAGCGCTGTAGTCCTTCCTGCTTGATCTTGTAGATCGCTTCAAGGTCGACCGGCTCGCTGCTCTGGGCGGCGCCGGCAACGGCAGCCGTCGAGCTCAGCGAAACCACCAGAAGTAGCAGCCAAAGAACAGCCGTAGCACGGAATCCCGGACTCGCGACTCTACTGCGCATCGTTGTCCCTCCCTGGACGACGCGAACTCGCCGGACGAGTCGTCTCGCCCCAACGGTTCAGAAAATCGGACTATGTGGTCGATTTTGTTCCTAACCGGGGCACCAATCAACCGCGCCCTTCAGATTACCGTGGCCGGCTGGTCGCTCGGGCTGATGTCAGGGGCGTGTCGATGAGGCGACGGAGGTGGAAAAAGTTCATCGACCATCGACTGTAGTTGCCCCACCTCTCTGGTAGTCCCCCCGATAGGGTGGCAAACTTGGCCGCCGTCAGGACAGATTCGCGTGGAGGCAGGCAGAAGATGCGGAGCAAGAACCGGAATAGCCTTATCGTCCTGGTGAGCGCCGCGGTTCTCTACCTCAGCTTCTGGCCGGTACCGATCGACCCGGTCATCTGGGTGCCGGCGCCCGATCCGGGATTTACCGGCGCCTTTCGCAGCAACGCGAGCCTGGCCGCCGTCGAACATCTTGTAGAGCTCGGCCCCGGCCCCGAAGACGTGACCGCCGGCCCCGACGGGCTCTTCTATACCGGCCTGGAAGACGGGCGCATCATGCGCTTCGACCCGAACAGCACGGCGCCGCCGACGGAGTTCGCCAACACGAGAGGACGCCCGCTCGGCATGCAGTTCGACAGAACCGGCAACCTGATCGTCGCCGATGCTTTCCGCGGTCTGCTGTCGGTGAGTTCGGGCGGCGGCGCGACGGTGCTCACGGACTCGGTGGACGGCACGCCGATGCTGTTCCCCGACGACCTCGACATTGCCGGCGACGGCACGATCTGGTTTTCCGACGCGTCGCAACGCTTCGGTCAAGACAACTACGCCTTGGATTTTCTCGAGGGTCGTGCGACCGGCAGGTTGTTGAGCTACAACCCGGCCAGTGGTGAAACGACCGTCCATCTCGAGGGGCTGGGCTTCGCCAACGGTGTCGCTCTCGGCCCCAATGACGCCTACGTGCTGGTGAGTGAGACACTGCACGCCCGGATCACGCGACTATGGCTCACCGGCAGCCGGGCCGGTGAAAGCGCGCCGTTCATCGAAGCTCTGGCGGGCCACCCGGACAACCTTGCCTACAACGACGCCGGCATCTTTTGGGTGGCTTTGCCGACGGCCCGCATGGCGTCGCTCGAGAACCTCGCGCAATCGCCGTTTCGCCGCCGCCTGTTGCTGCGCATTCCCGGGCTTGCGTCAGTGCCGCTGGGAACGCTCGGCTGGGTGATCGGCATCGACACCGACGGTGAAGTAGTGCATAACCTTCAGGACCCTGCCGGTGGCTACCCGACCGTCACCAGCGTGAACGAGCTCGATGGGCAGCTGTACCTCGGCAGCATCGCCGCCACCGCCGTTGGGCGGCTGGCGGCGCCGAGGCGCTAACGGCCCTGCGGAGCTCCACAGCAAAACCGGGAGGATGCATCATGAACAGACGGTCACGGTTGTTCGTCGTCTTGCTCGCTCTGACGCTTGCACCGGCGCAGGCAGCGCTGGCGCAGGAGCGCTACGAGACCCTCGTTATCCGCAATGCTCTCGTCATCGACGGCTCGGGCAGCCCCGCCCAGGGGCCCATGGACATCGTCATCGAAGGCAACCGCATCGTGAGCCTGGTGGCGGTGGATCCCGTATCGATAGGCCGCCGCGGCCCGGGCTTCGAGCGCCCCACCGGCGACCGGGTGATCGATGCCATCGGCATGACGGTAATGCCGGGGCTCGTCGACATGCACGCCCACATCTCCAACCGCGGCGGGTCCTACGACTATCAGCTCTTGCTCTATCTGGCAGCGGGAGTCACCAGCGTGCGCGACGTCGGTAGCTTCGACACTCTCGAGCTCAAGCAGATGCGCGCCGACGGGCTGGTCGATTCACCGCGCCTGTACGTCTACCCGTTCTGGCCCGGTGGCGACGACGCGCCGCAGACCGGCGAAGAGGCCCGCGAGATGGTGCGCTCGTTCAAGGAACGTGGCGCCGACGGCCTCAAGCTCCGGGCTCTGTACCCCGACATCCTCTACCCCCTCGTCGACGAGGCCAACAATCTCGGCCTGGGCACGGCGGCGCACCTCGGCCAGAGCGGCATCGCCTACGCCAACGTCGAAGTCGCCTCCGACGCCGGCGTGCGCACGATCGAGCATCACTACGCGCAAGCCGAGCCGTCGATCGGCCGCACGGTGCAGGACTACCCGGGCTCTTACAACTACTTGCACGAGCCCGACCGCTTCCATCACTCGCCCGATCCGTGGCTCGAGGCCGACATGGACAAGATCGAGGGCACGATCGACGTCCTGCTCGCCAACGGCACGACGCTCGATCCGACCTTCGTCGTGTACGAGCCCTACCGCGACATTCCGCGCGCCCGCACCATGCCGTTTTTCGATCAGTACCTGTCGCCGGAGTTGGAAGACTATTGGCGGCCCCGGCTCGGCCGGCACGGCGGCTTCTTCCAGACCTGGACGAGCACCGATGAATACAAATGGGCCGAGATGTTCCGCCGCTGGATGTCCTACGTGAACGAGTTCAAGAACCGCGGCGGCCGGGTGACCACCGGCTCCGACGCCGGCAATTCGTTCACGCTGTACGGTTTTTCCGAAATTCGCGAGATGGAGCTGCTACAGCAGGCCGGCTTCCACGCGCTGGAGTCGATCCGCTCGGCGACGCTGGCGGCACAGCAGGCGCTCGGCGAGACCGAGCTCGGCTGGCTGCGGCCCGGATATGTCGCCGATCTGATCGTCGTCGAAGGCAACCCGGCCGATAATCTCAAGGTGCTGTACCCGACCGGCACGCCGCAGTGGGACGAGGACGGCAACGAATCGCGGCGCGGCGGCGTCCGCTACACGATCATCGACGGCGCCGTGTACGACGCCAAGGCGATCCTCGCCAGGGTCGGCAAAATGGTCGAAGAGGAGCGCCGCTAGCCGGGGCCAGCGGATTCGTCGGCGAGCGGGCAGGTCCGAGCCGATTGGACTCCTCCTACCATTCTGCCCGGATGGCTCCTATCGGCGCATTGCGCGTTCGATCTCATCAACCGATCTCGGGGCGGACGCAGACAGGTTCTCGTACCCATCGTCCGTCACCAGAATGACGTCTTCGATCATGATTGCCATCCCCAGATCCGGCATGTAGAGCTTCGGTTCAACCGTGAAGACCATGCCCGCTTCGAGCGGGCGGGACACGTCGGCGCGATCGAGAGCTTCGAGGCCGATGTGATGGCCTAGGGCACGGACGCGTATCCCATTTGAATCCGGCGATGGGCCGAGACCGAGCCCCCTCTTCAAGAAGTGGGTCGGCGACGGCATGACGCCCCAGACGTTTTCCGGTCCGAGTGACTCGATGTCTTCGCGCGCATCGAGGCCGTGCTCGAGAAAGACCGCCGCCGCAGCGCGGACCACGTCGATCAATTTCGCGCCCGGGCGAATGACGGCAAACGCCGCATCTTGCGCCTCCAACACGATGTCGTAGTACCTGCGTTGCTCATCGGTGAAGGTGCCGGAGACGGGCAGCGTTCGACATACGTCGGACGCGTACATACTGACCTCGGCGGCGCCGTAGTCGATGAAAACAAGCTCTCCGTCCCGCATCGTCCTGTCGACCGAGTTGTAATTCTCGAAGCGCAGCGAGTACAGCGTGAGCGCGGACGGGCCGGAAGCAACGATCGGCGGAAACGCGATGCGCTGTGCACCTTCACGCTTCCACACGTACTCCATGCGGCCCGCCACCTCGAGGTCGTTCATGCCCGGCCGGACCGTCTTCATGACCTCGATCAACCCGGCGGCACTGATCTGAGAAGCTCTGCGCATCAGAGCGATCTCGTGCTGGTCCTTCACCTCGCGCAGGCGTTGCACGATCGGACCGATGTCCTCTATTCGTGCGTCCGGATACTGTGCGGCGAGATCGCGCTCGAATTGCTGCCGTACAGTCAGTGCCCTTTCCATCCCGGTCGGTGAATAGGTTTCGGTGCGATCGACGAGCAGGAATATGTTCGCGGCGCCGGCGGCGATGCTCTTCAGCCGGCTCGCAAACTCGTCGACAGGAAGAGTTTCCGCGAATCCGGTAGCTTCCTGGGCCCGGCGTCCGGGGGATAGACGTCGAACCGGCTGGTTCCAGCTCGCCTCTCGGAAGGCGGCCTCGCCCACGGGAAAGTTCACGGCCGCGAACTGAAAGCGCTCGGGCAGAAACAGGATCTCCCGTTGCTCGCCCGGAAGGTTCACCAGCACGGCAATGGCATAGGGCGACTCGACTCCGGTCAGGTACCAGAAGCTCGAGTCCTGGCGGACGAGACCGAACGGATCGGTGAGATCGCGACCCTGGAGAATGAACACACCCTCGCCGGCCCTCTCCAACAGAAGGCTGCGACGCGCGCCGTATACATCCGGAGCGAATGCGATGTCGCTCTGGGCTGCGGCAGGGGTCGCCACGAGCAGGAGAAGAATCAGCAGGAGCATGAACTTCTCTACGGGTCGCGGCTGCGCGAACTCGAACGGGCCGGGATCCCGGCTTTCCTGACTCATGATGGTTCCTCCTTCTCACTCGGGACGGGACACACGCACCCGCTCTCAATTCCACGGGCGGATGGTGGCATCGTTCAGGAAGGGATTTGCGGCCGCATCACGCGCTGGATCAGCGGCCCTGTGGGCAGCGGGATCAACCATGCGGTTACTGCCAACGACAGCTCTTGCCCCGAACCTGTGGTGTGCACCAGCCCGCCAATCTCAGCGAACCCCGCCGTTGCCGCTGTCTCCCAGAACTTCTTGGCCTCGTCGCGCTGTTTGTCGGGATGCAGCTCCCACACCGTGAGCCGACCGAGCTCGGCGGCGCTGCGCTCGAGCAACTCGCAGGCGGGATGGTTGGCGTGGCGAACGCCCCCGTTTTCAGCGTCGATCACCAGAATCGACGCGGGCGCCAGGTCGATCACCTCGTAGTAGCGCTCGAGACTCTCCTCGATGCGCGTCATCACGCCTCGCTGTTCGCGCCGCAGCCGCGCCTCGGCGTTGCGCCGCCGGTCTTCCTCCGTCTCGCAAACGAGCGGCGGCACCGGCGTCGGCTTGCCGTCCTGCACCGCCACCATGGTGACGTAGCAACTGTTCGTGTGGCGGGTGGCGCCGCCACGGAGGTCGCGCGCCTCGACACGCACCCCGATCTCCAGGGAGGTGCGGCCCGTGTAGTTGACCCGGGCGCACATGGTAACGAGATCGCCGACGCGCACCGGAACCTTGAAAGTGACGCGGTCGAACGACACCGTGACGCAGTAGGTGCCCGAGTACTGCGCCGCGCAGGCGTAGGCAATCTGGTCGACGAGGCGCAGGATGTGGCCGCCGTGCACGTTGCCGGCGAAGTTCGCCAGCTCCGGCGTCATCAACGTGCTGGTGGTGAGGCTCGACGCCGAGGTGACTTTACCGGCGGGCATATCGGTCATGGCGGGGCGTTGCCGTCGGGCATTGCGGGCTCACAAGGCCACCGGAGCAAGGTGTTACTGCCCGCTCAGACTGCGCGCCGTCATGGTCACGAAGCGATCCGGATTGTCCCCCCAAACCGCGTCGAGATCACTCGTAGGCTTGGCGGCCACGATGTCTTCGACACTCATGCCGTCGTTCAGCAGGGCATGAACACGATCGCGAACGGTGATCAGCATGTTGCGGAATTCGCGCAGATCATCGGGTGTGGAAAGTGACCCGTGTCCGGGGATGATCTTGGTGCTCGAGTTCGCCAGCGCCAATACGCGATCGCCCGCCGCGATCATTCCGTCGATACCGCCGCCGCTGTCGACGTCGATGAACGGATATCGTCCCTGGAAGAAGTTGTCTCCCATGTGCACGACGTTCGCGTTCGAGAAGTAGACAACGGCATCGCCGTCGGTATGCGCCTTCTCCACGTGAAAAACGCGGAGGTTCTCGCCGTTCCAGTACAGGTTCACCGCATCCGAAAACGTCACCACCGGGAGCGCCTCCGGCGGCGCCTGTTCTGTTCTGCCCATCACGTCGCGGAACTCTTCCGGATTCAGCCGTCTGCGGACGTTCTCATGCGCCACGATCATGGCGCCGGCCTTGCCGAAGTTCTCGTTGCCGCCGGTGTGGTCGCCGTGCCAATGGGTGTTCAAGACGAACCGAACTACCCCGTCGGTCACCGTGGCGATTGCCGCCCGGATTTTGTCAGTCAGCGGTGCGAACTGATCGTCGATGACGAACGGG
>CBDUXW010000032.1:0-12577 GCA_965371275.1 uncultured bacterium
AGTGCAGCATCCCGCACTCGATCGTGCGGCGCAGCCCTTCGGGATTGATGACCAGTCCACAATCGTGCGCGCAGACGAGCCGCTTTACCCAGACGCGACCCGTCTTACGGTTTACCTCGACCTCGGCAATTTCAGCGACGATCGTCTGGCCACGGAAGGTGTACGCCATCCCGCGTCCCGTCAGAATCGTGCCCGTTTCACGGGGCTTCGGCGACGGCCGCGTGTCCCAGCCGTAGGCCTCAGCGGCCGCACGAACGACCGCGATCGAGCGCGCCCGTCTATACCCATTGTCATCGTCGGTACTGCCGCTGATCAGTTTGAGCCGAAATTCGACGGGATCGGCGCTCGCCGCCGCCGCCAGCTCGTCGATGAACGATTCGGCGGCAAACGTGACCTGCGGTCCGTTGGGATCCCGCAGGTTGCCGGTGCGCAGCGGCGTTTCCCAGATCAAGGGAAGTTGGACAACCTGCGTCGTCGTGCGCCGGTTCGGGATGACATACATCTCGGACGGTGTCCCGGCGCGACCCCTGCTCGGCGTCGCCGGCCGCGTCCCCATGAGTTGTGCGATCAAGACCGTGTCGGGGTCGTTGTACCCGACGTGGTTGTAGTCGGCGCTCTGCGCGTCGTAATCCAACACGAGCAGATTGCCCTGGGCATCCAGTCCTCCACGCAACCGGAACGTGAACGCCGGCCCCTTGGTATCCCAGGCGGTTTCCTCTTCCCTCGACCACTGCATGCGCACCGGCCGACCGAGCTCTTTCGCCAGAAATGCGGCCTCGAAGCCCGCATCGTCGGCAGCCGTGCGGCCATAGGCTTGGGGACCGTCCATCCACACGACACGCACCCGGTCGCGGGGCATCCCGAGAAACTCGGCGACGCCGTTCCGCATGCCGTAGGACTTCATGTCATTGGAGTAGATGGTCATCTGGCCGTCCGAAGGGTCAGCCAGCGCGTGAGCCGGACCGAGGGCCGTGTGTCCCTGGAACGGCACATCGTATTCGGCCTCGATAACCTGCGCGGCGCCGGCGAGCACCGCCTCGGGATTTCCCTCGACGTCCGGATCACTGCTCGAGGTAGGCGTCGCGCTGCGCATGTAGGCATACAAATCGTCGGAGGTCGGAAACGGTGCGGCCGATGGCTTGTCCCAATCCACCCGGAGGCGCAGGGCGGCGAGTATCGCCTGCTCCTCCCGCTCACAGACCACTGCCACGTAGTTGCCTCTGCTGACCACGCGGACGAATCCTGGAACGTCCGCGACGGACGACTCGTCGATGCCGAGGAGTGCGGCGCCGACAACCGGCGGCCTCACGTTGCGCGCATGAAGCATCCCGGGCGGCGCGACATCCGTCGCCCATGTCAACGACCCGTCGACCTTCGGGGGAATGTCGTAGCGCTGCGGCGACTGGCCGACGATGCGCAGATCCTGGACCGGCTTGACCTCAGCCACCCCCGCGGTGGCGTTGATATTGCGTCCCGTCAGCGTGACATTGAACCGCTGATCGCCGACCAGCTCCGCGTAGGTCACCGTCCTCGAGGAGTCTGATTTCACGGCGATCACCGCATCGCTCACGTCGAGTTGCGCGACCGGAACCCGGAACCGCTCCGCAGCCAGCTCCAGTAGGACGCGCCGGGCCTCGGCAGCCACACGCCGCATCGGCCAGCCGTCTCTCTCGATGGCGTCGGAGCCGCCCGACCCGCCCTGGTCGGGGGTGATGTCGGTGCGACCCATGACCAGGCTGGTCTTGTCGTACGCGATATCCAGCTCGTCGCACATCATCTGCCGAAATGCGGTTCCCGTACCTTGGCCGCAGTCCGTCTTGCCGACATAGAAAGTTGCTGTGTTGTCGGCATGAATCGCGATCCATGTATCGAGCTGCCTGAAGTCGGGGTCGGGATACGGACCCGCCGCCTGGCCCAGTGCTGCCTCGCCGGCGCCCGCCACCACCGCGAGTGCGTCGGTGCCGGCGACCGCCGTGGCGCTGAAGCTCACGACGAGAGCACCCGAGGTCTTGAGGAAATCCCTCCGCGAGGTCGGAGGAGTCAAATTCTCCAAAACCTCCTCGATGGCTTTCGGAACCTTCGTGAAGGTGGTCATCCGACCACCTCCTCCGCGATCGCCGGTCCGCCGGTCTGCGCTCCTCGCGCCACACGTTTGATCGCCGCTTGGACCCGGTAATACGTCATACACCGACAGATCGCTCGATCCATCTCCTCGCGAATCTCGGCATCCGTCGGATTCGGATTTCGGTCCAGTAGGGCCTTGGCGGTCATGATCTGCCCGTTCTGGCAGAAGCCGCACTGCGGAACCTGCTCGTCGATCCAAGCCTGTTGCACCGGATCCAGCGTCCCGTTGTTGGCGAGGCCTTCGAGCGTCGTGATCTCGCCGCTGACTGCAGACGTCCGGGTAACACACGACCGAGTCGCGACACCGTCGATGATCACGGTGCACGCTCCGCACTGGCCGAGCCCACACCCGAATCGCGGTCCCCGCAAGCCGAGATCATTGCGCAGGACATAGAGCAGCTGCGTCGACGGGTCGATGTCCACCGTGTGTGTTGCGCCGTTCACATGCAATGTCACGTTGCTCATCGTCCATGCTCCTCCGCGAGGTGTTTCACCGATCCGTTGGTGACGCTTGACGAACGAGTCGATTACTTCGATGCCGTCGCCATACTTGATGATCGCAGCGTCCAATACAATGGGGGACTGAGCACGTTCGAGGCGAATAGCATCACCCACCGCGCTCCACTCGCAGGTCGTAGCAACCGGCTTCCGTATCGCGCACGTGGATGTAGTCGATCTCGGAGCGATCGAACAGCCGGACGATCACCTCCTCGACATCGTGATCCGTCACATACTCTTGCGCCAGAAGCTCGCGTCCGCGCGCGTAACCGTTCAGGGTCAGCGCGTGCGTCCTGAGATCGTCGGGAAATCCAGCGTCAACCGTGTAGGATTCGCAGCTCTGCTCGTGAATGAACACCGGGCCCGGGAGTGGGAGCTCCTCATTCGCGACGAAGGGGTCATAAGTGAACAGGATGCGCCTTTCCTCCCCTACCCGGAACGTGCGCAGGCATTGCCTGCAAGGCCCGTAGCCACTAGCAATCTCCGCATGCGCAGGGTGGCCGTAGCCCGGTGAAGCCAGACAAGCACGGACCTCCTCCGCAACCGCAGCGGGAATGGCGATAATTCGGAATCCCATCGTCTGCTCCTCTCGTAATTCCGACGAAACGCGAAAGGGCGTCGTCGTATGAAGGAGCGTAGGTACCCGGGGGCGTGTGCCTCCACCGAAGAAACGACATCGAATTCGCCCGGGCGCTGTGGAATCCGGCTGCGACCACCGCGAGTTGAGAAGCTCGCCCCTGTGCTCGAGAATGGCGCGCTCTACCGTGCGCCTTCGAGCACCCCGCTAGAAGATCACCGCGTCGTAGCCACGCTCGTCGATGAGCGCACCGAGGTGGGCGCGCAGTCGGTAGACGCGCTCCAGCACGTGCGCGATCTCGGTGTCTGTTAGCAAACCCGCGTACACGGGGCGGAGTATTGTTCCGTCGAGGCTCAACAGTATTGACCAGGTGAGCGGCGCGCAGCGCACGATGTTGACCGGGGCCGAGTCAGGCTCGGTGGTCTGGAAGGCGCGCGTGTGGTCGATCATCCACAGCTTCCAGTCAGCGTCGACCAGGTAGTTGCCGGTGTTCCGATCGATGTTCAGGATGAGGTAATCGAACAACTCCATGGCCTGCCGTTGCGCCGCCCACGCAGCGTAGTCGGGCGGGCTCAGGCCGTCCTTCAGGTCGCCCGACGAAATGATGTTCTCGAGCCAGATTTGTAGCGAGCCCGTCGCGCCGCCGAAGCGGCGCACGACGGTGGGTGGAACGTTGTCCAGGCCGAGCACTTCGGCCATCCTGAACGCCGCGACCTCGAACAGGTCGTAGTCGCGCAGTTTCATGTGGAAGCTACCGTCGTCGAGCTTCACCCAGGTCTCGGAAATATCGACATCGCGGAAAATGGCGTGGGCGCGAATCCCGTCGAACTCCAGCAGTACTTTCCGCGGCCGCGTCGAGCCCTTCAGGATTTTCTCGACGGAGAGGATCTTGGCGGCGCTGAGGAACTCGACGACTTCAACAGCACTCCGGAACGGCAAGGGCTCGCCGTCGACGCCCAACCACACGGTGGTGGGCGGATCCCCCGCGCCCCACCGGTCGAACATTCCTCCCGGACCAGTGGGACCCGCGGGTTGCGGCTGTGCGTCGGATGTCCCGAACGCCAACAGCGCGATCGTCGTGAGTACTGCGGCAGCCGACGACATTGGAAACCGTGCTCGGTAGCGCACGAGACAACCTCCGAGTAAATCGGATTGTACTGTCCATTTTATCATGTAGCCACAGTCGCCGCCGCAACGGTCCGCTGACGACCGCACCGTTATTGCCGACGTCAGCGCTCGTCCCGGTAGACCACACCGCCCTTCATGACGAGGGCGGTCGTAAGGGCGGCTTTCTGCAGTGTCGATTTGTTCATGAGTTCGAGATCCTCTTGCCGTTTCTCCACGACGCGGGTGCCCCTGTAGGCGGCTCCCGCCTTTTGACTACAATGCTTGCGGACGCTAGCTAGTTGGAGCCTGTGCGGTCAACGTCAGCGATCGCTGCAGCGGTAACCGCGTCGGAATCAACTAAGAAAGCACGATGAACGCAACCGATCAGGAAGCCGAAAAACAGCTCGTACGCCCGGCACCGACGCTGTGGTCTCGCGCCGGCGACACGGTCAAGGTTCTGACGTTGCTGGTCATACTGGTCGCCGTCACCACGGTGCTCGGGCGCTTCGCCGATGTCGCGCCGGCGCGCAGCGCATCCCAAGACCTGTCAGCGCTCGACCCGGACCGTTCGTACCTATCGATCGTTGCCGACGATGCCGACTTGAACGATCCGGAGTCGGGGATCATGACGAACCGGAGGAAACGCGGGCGCGACTGGGAGCGCCCGGCTCAGGTCTCATACTTCGAGGGCGGTGAGCTCGTGTTCGACACGCGAGCCGGCTTGCGCGCACACGGGCAAACATCGAGAGGGGCGAATCAACGCCCGAGCTTCCGGCTGTACTTTCGCGACGGGTATGGCTTCAAGCCCACCCGAGAATCGATCTTCGACGAGCTCGCGACGGCGCCGGGGCGCATTGTGGTCCGCCGGGCGCCGCCCGACCATTCGAACGCTCTGGCGTTCGAAATCTCGAGGCGTGCCGGAGCCATAGCACCGGCGTTCAAGTCGGTCCGTGCATTCTTGAACGGCGCAGACCTGGGTTCTTACCTGCTTACCGAGCATGTGAATCGCGAAGGCTGGGGAATGTCGCATTTCGGCCACGAGAATTTTTCGATGTACGTTCACAATGGGGAGTCGACCGACGCGCAGAGCCGCCGCGATCACGACGAGCTCATCGAGTGGGTGGAGACCAGACCAGCGCCCCTGACGATGAGCGTGATCTCAACAAAGGTTGATCTCGACAGCTTGAGCCGGCATGTCTTCACGTTCATGTTCTGCGCAACCGGAGATTGGGCGCAGGGAGCCGCGGTCCGCGACAACTCAGATGCCAATGCCCGCTGGTTCTGGGTCCACTGGGACCTGGACCAAAGCTTCCGTTGGAGAGAGGACCCGGATTGGGAAAGGCCCGGGATCGGCCTCATGATCCACGACGATCGAAACGATCAGCTTCAGGATGTACGGGCCCGGATCTTCAACCGCCTTCGCGAGGAAGATCCTGAGTTTTCCGAGTACTTCACGAAGCTGTTGACCGACGTACTCAACCATCAGGTCGACACCGAGTTTCTCGGAAGCCTCGTCGACCGCTATTCGTTCGACGTCAGCCGGCAACGGTTGCGCGAGCTACGCGCGTTCTTCGAGCATCGCCCGGCACATCTGCGCTCCGAGATGAGCCAGTATCTACACGCCGGCCCCAGCTACGAGGTGAGGGTCGAGGGGCCGGAGGGAATCGCTCTCCGCATTGACGGCTACTCCGAGTCGACCGGCTACGAAGGTTGGTACCCCGCCGGCTCCGAGATTACGGTCGAGCTCGATGCCCCCGACGCGAACGGGTTCTCCCATTGGTCGGTGAACGGCCGACGGCACGAGGGCCCGCTCCTCGTCACACAGCTAACCGAAAAGACAGCGATACAAGCTGTCATGCAATAGCCGACTATCGGCCGGGATGCGGTGGCCGCCAGCCGGGTCCGCGGTGAGGAACCTCGACCCTTCTACCTGAGCTCCGGCGGCGCCACCCGGCGCATCGTCGCCTGCTCGAACGCGTAGGCGATCTCGACGAGCCGCGCCTCGCTGCAGGCGCCGCCGACGAAGCCCACGCCGAAGGGGGCAGGTCGCGCATCGAAGTTCGCGGGAAACGGCCTTGCCGGCTCGTTCGCAACGAACCCGAACGGTACGACGATAATCGGGTAACCGGCTCGCGCCGCCAGGCCGGCGCCGCGGCTTCCCGGCGTCAGAATCGCGTCCAGCTCGTGCATCTCGAGAACGGCGTCGATGCCGCGGGTGCGGCTGAGCAGCGCGTCCTTGGCCATGTCGGCCTCGTTGCGGGCCCGGTCGGCCTCGATGTCCATCTCATCGGAAATATCGAAGCGAGACTGGTTGTACTTGATCGCTCCGGCGTCGGCGTGGGCCAGGTTCCATTCGCGCAGCTCGGTCAGCGTCCCGACCGGCGCGGACGCCCCGAGGCTCGCGAGCCAGATGTTGAAGTCGCGCTTCATGCCGTACTTGAAGTTCACGGTGCAGCGCTCGTCCGCGCCCTTGGCCTGTTCGCCACCGACACAAAGTGGCCACGCCGCGAAGTTGCCGGCGGGGTCGGGGTCGACGAGGCTCGGGACATCGGCCGGGTCGACGATCACGGCGCCCGCCGCTTGCAGAGCGGCGATCGCCTCGGCCATCAGCGCTGCCTGATCGGCGCGGAGACCGCCGACGGAACGGCCGTCGTTCAACTCCACCGGCTCGAGGTAGAAGCCGCGTGGAATCCCGATACGGGCGCCTTCGAGCCCGTCGGCGCGCAGAAACGGCCGATAGTCGCCGCCCGGAGGCGGCGGGCACAGTTCCGTCGCCGTGTCGTTCGGGTCGGGCGTCGCGCTCTCCATGGCGCCGAGCATGATGGCGGCGCCGGCGACCGTGCGCGTCATGGGACCCGCGGTGTCGTGGTCGAGCGTAACGGGCGCGATCCCCCACCGGCTGATGCGACCGAGCGTCGGGCGAATGCCGACGAGCATGTTGGCGTTCGAGGGACTGATCACCGAGCCGCCCGTGTCGGTGCCGACGTTGCCGGCCCAGAAGCTCGCCGCGGTGCCGATGCCGGAGCTCGACCCGCCGGTACTCAGCACCGGTCGCCCGTCACTGCCGTCCCGCGGATCGCGCCGCGGATCGTACGGGTTGTAGCCGAAGCCGGTGAGGGCATTGTAGTTGCCCGGCATCTGGTTAGGGGAGCCGGCCACGAAGTTGGCGAACTCGGTGAGTCCGGCCTTGGCGATGATGATCGCCCCGGCGTCGCGCAGGTTGCTGGTGAGCGTCGCCTCGTACGGCGGCACGTAGCCCGCGAAGGCAAGCGCGCCGCCCGTTGTGGGAAGGTGCGTCGTGTGGATGTTGTCCTTCAGCGCGACCGGAACGCCGTGCAGGGGTCCGCGAACGTTCCCCGCGGCTCTCTCTGCATCGAGCGCCTCCGCCTCGGCGAGCGCGTTTTCGTTGATCGCCACCGCGGCGTTGAGGCGCTCCTCGTAGAGCGCGATGCGCACCAGGTAGGCCGTAACGAGCTCCCGAGAGGTGAGCTCGCCACTCTCCATGAGCGCCTGCAGCTGGGGGATCGAAGCCTCTACCACCGAGAAGTCAGTGGATCGCGGCGCGCCCGGCGCGCAGGCGACGACTGCAACCAACAGCATGAATACGGTCCCGACGCGGTTCACGAAATCTCTCCTTTGCGCTCTCCGCCTGCACCGCGCGGTTCGAAAATTCGACTACTGACGATGGGCATCACCAGGGGCCTTCGAAGATGCCGCCCCATGATACTCAGGGCGAGTCTCGTCACGAGCGCGTCGGCGTCGAAATGTAGCGAGGCACGCGAGCAGCGTAGCGGTCGTACTCGTCGCCGAACCGATCGCGCAACTCATGCTCCTCCAGCAGCACAACGAGATGGACCACGGGAGGAGTGAGCAGGGCGAGGACGTACACACCGACGTAGTTGGCGATGAGCGCGTACGCGAAAGTGAAGACCACGACCTCCACGTACCGGGGGTGCCGGATACGCGCGTACGGCCCTTCGGTCAGGAGCGTTCCCTGCTCCTCTTCGGCGCCGGCGAGCTCGGGCACGCCGGCGAGGATCCGGAACGTGAGGTACTTCTTGCGAGCAAGTGCCATGCGGCTCCCGACCACGACGAGGGCTGCGCCGAGCGCCACCAGCGGCCAGCTCGTACCTAAGTCGGCGCCGAGCAGCGGTTCGCGCAAGAACCAAAGGCCGACCACGCCGGCAACCATCACCACCGTGTTGATAGCGAGCGCGGCCTTGACCCCAAGGCGCCGCCAGAAACCGACGAACGGGTGGACGATGAACCACATGAGCACCCCGGGGGGAAGGCCGACGAGGAGGGCGACGGCGAAGACGTAACGTACGGTCGACATGGGCGCGCCTTCACGGACCTCCGGTGCAAAGAGTGGTGGGCCGAACGGACTCGAGCGACGTTCGCCGACGAACCATCGATCGCTCTATCGCCAGAAGATTTCGGCGATCTCATCGATCGGAAATCCACTGCCGCCACTCAAGTTGGTAACCATGGCGATGACCAATCCCTGGTCGCGATACACGCGCAAGGCCGTGGTGCCGCCCACCGACCCGCCGCCATGACCGACGGTGCGGCTACCTGATGGTCCGAAGACACGCCAGCCGATTCCATAGCCGGTCTCCTCACCATCGGCGGTGCGCTGCGAGGTAAACCACTCGTCGAGCGTCTCGGACTCGAGGAATCCCGGCTCCATATGGGCGAGTCCGAACCTGACCAGGTCCCCGGCGGTCGACAGGAACCCGCCGCCGGCCCACTTGTAGCTGTTGTCGACATAGGGCGCGTTGCGGAACTTGCCGTCATCGCCGCGAACATACGGACGGACGCGATCGGCGACGATCATCGCGTTTTGATCGGGGGTCGTGTCGAGCATGCCGAGGGGCTCGAACACGCGGCTTTGCATTTGCTCGAGAAAGCCCTCGTTGGAGCCGCCTTCGATCGCCGCGCTGAGCAGGTTCCAGCCGTAGCTCGAGTACGAATAACGCGTGCCGGGCGCGAACAACAGCGGATCGTCGGCAAAGATCGAGAGCCCGTCAGAGACCGTCTCGTAGTACGCATTGCTGAGAAACTCGTCGCCCTGGTAGTGGCGAATTCCGGCCAGGTGGCCGGCGAGCTGGCGGACGGTGATCGGGTACTCCTTCTCGGGAAAGTCGGCGACGTACGCTTGCACCGTGGCGTCCAGATCGATCTTGCCTTCCTCGTATAGGAGCCCGAGCAACGCCGCCGTCATGGGCTTGGCGACGCTGCCGACCCGAAATCGCGAGGTGGCGCGCACCGGCACGCGCTGCTCCAGGTCGGCCCAGCCGAATCCCTCCGCCCACACGATCTGCCCGTCGATGCCGACCGACACCGACAGGCCGGGGAACCGATCCATCCGCTCGAGGACGACGGCGCGCGCCGCCTCGATATTTTCACCGTACGCGGAATACGTGCGGCGAGCCTGCTGAGAGATGCTCCCGGCAGGTACCGGCGAGCTGGAAGGTCGGGCCGCTGCCGGCGGGCCGGCCAACCCGGCGACCAACGCCGGCACAACGGCAAGTAGCAAGAAAGTGCGGGCTCGAAAGTCTCGCTGCGGGGTCATTCTCGTCGCTCCTTGACGTGCGGTCACGGTGTATCGAGCGGTACCGAAATTATCTGGCGGGGTCGGCGGAGACTGTATCGCAAGCTCCTTGCCTATCGTCCTATTTACAGAGTTCATTATCTTCTTTTATACTCGTGCACACGATTCGCCGCGATCCTGTCGTCGAGTCGTTGACCAACGCAGAGGCGGGATGATCGGTCAGACTGTTTCGTGGGTACGGATGCTTTGCCGCACGGGGCTCGCGGCCTTCGTGGGCCTCTTGCTTGCAGGCGGTTGGTCGCCGCTCGCCGCGCAGGAAGCAGCCGGGTTTACCAACGCCGACCTGCCGCGACCCTCCATGCGGGCGCTGAAGGCGGGCGAGGAAATTCGTCTCGACGGCGTTCTCGACGAGCCCTCCTGGCGGGGAGCCGACGTGGCGTCGGCCTTTGTGCAGGCGGAACCCCGTGAAGGACAGGCCGCCACCGAGCGCACGGAGGTCCGGGTCGTATTCGACGAAGACAACCTGTATATCGGCGCCTACCTCTACGACTCCCAGCCCGATCGGCTCGTCGTGACCGACATCAGGAAGGACTTCAACGAACAGACCCAGGACGTGTTCGCGGTCATTCTGGACACCTTCCACGACCGGCGCAGCGGTTACGTGTTCATGACCACTCCGGAAGGCGCCCGGGGCGATCGCCAGGTGGCCAACGAAGGCCGCGAGATCAACGTCAGTTGGGACGCGATCTGGTCGGTGGAAACACGCCGCAACGACGACGGCTGGGTCGTCGAGATGCAGATCCCCTTCCGAGCCCTGCGCTTCGATCCGAGCAGCGACGGCACCTGGGGCATCAACTTCAGCCGCAACCTGCGCCGCAACAACGAGCTCGCCTACTGGGCGCCGATTCCGAGGTCGTTCACGCTCACTCGTCTCAGCCTGGCGGGCGAGATCCAAGGGTTGCCTTCGGCGTCGGCGGGCCGCGACTTGCGGATCACCCCGTATGCGCTCGGTGGCACGGTCCGCGAGACCGGACACGAGAATTTCGACCGCACCACCGAGGTCGGCATCGACGTGAAATACGGGCTCACCGACGGTCTGACGCTGGACCTCACCGCCAACCCGGACTTCGCCCAGGTCGAGGCCGATGAACAACGCGTCAACCTGACGCAGTTCAGTCTCTTTTTCCCTGAGAAGCGGGAGTTCTTCCTCGAGAACTCGGGCGTGTTCTACGTCGGTGACGCGGCCCGCAACACGCGCGTAGCCCTCGCGCCGCGGCCGGACGAAGATTTGCTGGTGTTTTTCAGCCGCCGCATCGGCATTGCGCCTAGCGGTACGCCGGTACCGATCACGGCCGGCGCCCGCGTCACCGGCCAGGCGCTGGGTCTGGTAATCGGCGCCATGGCGATGCGCACCGGTGACCTCGGCGACAAACCGGGCGACGACTACGCCGTGGTACGCGTGCGCAAGAACGTGCTGAACGGATCCGATATCGGCGGCATCGTCATGACGCGCCAGTCGGTTTCCGACAGCGGCGACTTCAACCGCGTCTACGGGCTCGACTCGTACATCCGCTTTCCGAGCAACATCGACTGGAGTACGTACGTGCTCAAGACGGAAACACCGGGCAAAGACGGCGGCGAATACGCCTGGCGCACGTCGCTGAATCGCGAGAGCAACTTCACGCACGTCAAGTTCGGCGCCATGGAGCTCGGCGAGGGATTCGAGAACGACATCGGTTTTTTCCGGCGTGTCGGTGTACGCAAGTACTTCCTCGATACCGGCATCCGGCCGCGGCCCGAGTGGATGCGGGAGCGCGGCGTGCGCGAGATGCACCCGCACATCGTGTGGAACTACTACGAGGACGTCGACGGCCGCATGCGGGCCAAGAACCTGCACACCGGCTATACGTTCTTCATGAACTCCGGCGCGTACGTGGAGCTTTCGGTGAATCCGAAGTTCGAGCGCATCGACGAGGAATTTCGCATCGACCCGGATATCGATCCGATTCCCCCCGGCTCGTATAGCTGGAACACCTGGATGGTGCGCGGCAACACCGACGCCAGCCGCGCCTTGTCGGCCGGCTTCACCGGCATTGTCGGCGGTTTGTGGAGCGGCACACAGAAGACCGTCACGGGAAGCGTGACCATCCGGCCGTCGTTCCGCTTCCGAGCCACGATCTCGGGACAGCACACCGCCGCCGAGCTCGACATTCCCGCCGGCAGCTTCACCAAGACATTCTGGACGACGCGCACCAACTACTCGTTCAACCGCAACATGTTCGTCGACGCACTGCTCCAGTACGACCCGGAATCGACGTTGTTCAACGCCAATGTCCGCTTCAACTTCATACACCATCCGCTCAGCGATCTCTTCGTCGTCTACAACGAGCAGCGCTTTTCCACCGGTCAAGCGATCCATCCCGGTCGCAGCCTGACGATCAAGATCACCCAGATGGTGTCATTCTGACCGCCGGTCAGGGAGGCGGCGGCACTCTAGCCGTCGTTTCGTGACCGCCCAGGAACGCGGCAACGATTTCGGCGTATTCGTGCGCCTCGACGATCGAGCTGGCGTGTCCGGTGCCGTGAAACGTGTGCACCCGGGCGCTCGGATACAGCGCCCGCACGGCCGCGCGCTCGTGCTCCTTGACGTTGGTGTCGTTGTCCGACTCGATGATCAGCGTCTCGCCGCTCCAGCCGTCGAGATCGGCGGGCGTGAG
>CBDUXW010000033.1:0-12532 GCA_965371275.1 uncultured bacterium
GATCCTCGATGCGCGACTCGAAGTTGTCGAACCGGGTCGCGACGTAATCTTCGTAGCTGGACTCGAGGAGGCAACGAATCGCTGTCTCCGGATCTCCCGCGGCGACATGTACTTCGCGTAGCGTGGTGATGAAACTCTTCCAACCCGGCCGGGCCTTGGCGGTGAGGAGTGCGTTCACGTGGTCCGTGGCGAGGCCGTCGACCAGCGCTCCGGAATCCTCGGCCTGGCCTCCGACGAGCTGCCAGATACGCCCCGCGGTTACATTGCCGATACCGGCCTGCAACAGGAGCACGCGGCGAAATGCGACCTCGTCGTGCGGATTCTCCATGAGCCGCAAATGCGCTACCACGTCCTTGATATGCGCCTGCTCGAAGAAGCGCAACCCGCCGCGGACCACGTACGGGATGTCGTAACGCAGCAGCGTGGTTTCGACGCTCAGGCGATGGGCATGGGCCCGGTAGAGCACTGCGATGTCGCCGAGGTCGACCCCCTCGTCGCGCAGTTGAAGAATGCGCTCGGCAACGAAAGCTGCCTCCTGCTCGGGATAACTGCACGGCAGCAGCGCCGGCAACATGCCGTCGGGGCGGCGGGCATGCAGCGTCTTGCGGTGCTGCTCGACGTTGTGGCGGATACTGGCGTTGGTCAGCGAGAGAATCTGCGGCGTGCTCCGGTAGTTGGTCTCGAGCTTGAATACTTCCGTTTCGGCGTTACGCTCGGGGAATCGCAGAATGTTGTCGTAGTTGGCGCCGCGAAACGCGTAGATGCTCTGCGAATCGTCGCCGACGACCATCAAGTTGCCCGTCGCCTCGCCGCCGGCCAACGCCTCGACGATCTCGGCTTGTACGATGTTCGTGTCCTGATATTCGTCGACGAGAACGTGCTGGAATTGATCGCGATAGAGCCGGCGGACGTCATCGTGCTCGAGCAGGAGCTGCAACCAACGCTCCAGAAGGTCGTCGTAATCCATCGCGTTCGCCGCCTTCTTACGGGCGACGTAGCGCTCGGCAACCTGGAGGATGGTGTCGCTCCAATCGACAAAACGGCTGTAACGGTCGGCGAGCAGCTCATCGAGCGGCACACGAGTATTGGAGTGCAGCGACAGCAGGCCGCTGAGCACGCGAGGCGACGGAAATCGCTTGTGCTCCACCGGGACCTCGAGGTCGGTCGTACACAAGCGCAGCAGGTCGCGCTGATCGCCTTCATCGAGGATCGAGAAGCTATCGCTGTAGCCAAGCGTGTCGGCGTGACGGCGCAAAATGCGCGCCCCCACCGACTGGAAGGAGCCGCCCCAGAACCTGTGCGGCTCCAGATGGGTGAGCTGGCTCACCCGCCCGAGCATCTCGCGCGCTGCCTTGTTGGTGAACGTGACCAGGAGGACGCCGGCGGGCGGAATGCCTCGATGTAGAAGATACGCAACGCGGTACGTCAGCGTGCGTGTCTTACCGGAGCCGGCACCGGCGATGACCAGCTTGGGGCCGTCGCCGCAGGTGACCACGGCGTACTGCTGGTCGTTGAGCTCGTCCTGGAAGTCGACGTCGACGTGCGCATGCGCACGCTGCGGAAGTACGAATCGGCGGGCCACGATCAGAGGCCGGAGGGCGTTGACACTAGCGGGCAGCTACCGGAAGCGCCGCGTCCATCAGAGTCCACACCGGTCCTGAGGCTTGCAGCAACCGCATGTGGCGCCATGTCTCGACGGGGTCCACCGGCAGCCAAGAGGTCACCGTCGGCAGGAGGACCTGCACCGTCCTGCTCGAAAAGATGCGCTGGAATTCTTCGAACAAGGTCCGGCTCGGTGGGTAGACCTGAATCGCGACGCGGTCTCCGGGCATGATGCCCGCTTCGGCCCGAGCCGCGATCAGCGCCTCGTGCAGGCCACCTAGTTCGTCAACGAGGCCGGCGTCGGCAGCTTGCTGCCCCGTCCATACCCGGCCGCCGCCCAAGGCGTCGACGGCGTCGACCTCCATGCCGCGACCGGCGGCAACGAGGTTGATGAAGTCGGCGTACGTGGCGGCCACACTGGCGTCGAGAATGGCGGCCTGCCCGGGGCGCAACGGTGCCGCGTCGGTGAACAGATCGGCGTTCTCGCCGCGCTTCAAGATCGCGTGGTTGATGCCGAGCAGGTCGTACGTTCCCTGTAGGTTGATCCGGCCCATGACGACGCCGATGGATCCGGTATAGGTTCCGGGGTTCGCGAGCACCCGGGTCGCGTGCGCCGCAATCCAGTAGCCGCCCGACGCAGCTACGTCGGACATGCTCACGACGACGGGTTTACGCTGCGCCGCGAGCTCGATCTCGCGCCCCATCACGTCGGCGGCGGTAACCGCGCCGCCACCGCTGTCGATGCGCAGCACAATGGCCCGCACCGAGCGATCCTCGCGCGCTTCGCGGACATAGCGCGCGATCGTCGTTCCCGCCGCCACGTTGGCGCCGAACAGCGAGTCCTCGAATTCGCCCGGCACCATGACGCCGCCGATGTGGATCAAGGCGATGGTATCGGCGCGTCCGAAGATCTGCGTGAGCCCACCCGGCTCGGTGGCGCGCAGGTAGTCACGTACACCGACCCGGCGCGGTGAGCGGCCGGCAATCTGCACCAGTCGGTCACTGACCTGGTCACGATAGCCGAGCTCGTCCACGAGGCCGTCAGCCAGCGCCTGGCGGGCCGACACCAGGCCCCTGTCGAACGACGATTGCAGCGCCGCACGCTCGAGGCCGCGATCCGTCCCGACGCCGTCGAGCCACTGCCCGTACAGGCTGTCGAGCAGGCTGTTGTCCATCTCCCGCTGGGCGTCGGTGAGATCGCGGTTGGTAAACGAGTGCATGAGCGTCTTGAAAGGGCCGCTGGTGAAAACCTCGAACTCGACACCGAGCTTGTCGAACAAGTCGCGATAGAAAGGCTCCTGCACCAGAAAGCCGAGAACGAGCTGGCCGGTGGGCACCTGGTAGATGGTGTCGGCGGCGGCGGCCAGGTACAGGTCCAGATTGGTACCGTTTTCCAGCAGGGCGACGACCTGTTTGCCGCTCTCTCGAAAGCGATGCACCGCGGCGCGAATTTCCTGTACTTTGCCGTAGCCGCTGAGGACCGGCCCGATATCGAGGAAGAGCGCATCGACGCGATCGTCATCCGCCGCCCGGCGAATGGCCTCGTCGATTTCCCGTACCGTCAACGGACCGAGAAAAGGTCCTCGGTGGGCGATCTCACCGATGGTGCCGCGCAGCGGGATCTCCAGCACGGTGCCGGAGCCGAGCACCGCGCTTCCGCCCACCAGCATTCGGTTCAGACCCCACACGAATACGGTGAAGACGAGGAGGAAGAAGAGAAACGTGGTCAGGAGCCAGAGGCCGGTGCGTCGGGATGCCATCCGCAGATGCTAGCGTCGGACACTCACTGAAGAAAGCCCCGGGCGTCCGCGCCAGGTGGTCCGGCTCAGCGGTGTTCCCAGGACGTCACACTGATCTTGTAGATCCGCGGCGTGGCCGGCGGCAGTTTGTTCAGATCGAGGAAGTCGGTGTCGAAGTACCAATCTCGAATGCCGGCAGAGTAGACGTTGTTGTTGCCGAAGGCACCGTTCGCGTACTGCGACTCCCACAGCGCCGCAAGGCTGCCGAGCAACGTCAATCGTACGTTGCTCCAGCGTTCCATCAGGCGCGGCAGGTTCTCGAGGCCGCCGTTGTAGTTCACGCCGGCATCGACGTTGCCGGTCATGAACGCTGCATTCATGGTCGTGCTTCGAGCTGTGCGGTCTGCCACGTCGAGCAAGCTGTAATCGAGATCGCCGTCGAAGTGGCCGTCGCCGTCGATGTCGCCCCACTTGTTCGACAGCATGGTCACGGCGTCGGCCATGATCGCCGCCGGCCGCTTGTCGATCGTGTTGAAGTCGCCCTGCATGTACACGGGATTCTCGGTAACCACGGCGAGAGCGCTGTCGAGCTGGCTGCCGTGACGCAACTTGAAGCCGAATTCGGTGGTGCTGCTCGACCATGGGGCGCTGTAGCCGGACCACTCGATCGGTCCGACTTCGCTCCACCCCATGCCCATGCCCATGCCCCCGATCGGCCAAGCGGGCATTTCGGCATCGGGTTGGAAGGCTCCCATGTAGATGATGCCGTTGGCCGGATACCCCGGCGCCCGCCCGAGTTTGTCGACGTCGACCTCGACGGTGAGCATGTGCTTTTGCTCGCGCCAGTCGTACAGAACCGTATAACGCAGCGCGCTCTCGTTGGTGTACGGGTCGACGAGAGAAACGAGGTTGCCGACGTTGTCGTAGCCGCGGCCGTTGACGATGCGCAAGTCAGCGTCGTACCAGATCTTGGCTGCCATATCGGCGGCCGTATCGGTACCGCGGCCGGCCTCGATGATGAGGCGGGGATTGGACGGGTCCGCGATCACCAGGTCGAGACGATCAGCGCCGATGTCGCCCGAGCGGACGCGGCCGTCCCAACGACTGATGGCTTCGGAGCTCCAGTCCGGAGAGCTGGAGTCGAGGCCGGCCATGGCCTGGTTGGTTCCCGTGGCATCGGCGATCATTACCGTACCGCCGGTCGTATAGCCGTACTCGCGCGTGTTGTAGATATCTCCGTGCGCGGTCACCGTAGACAAAAATGACAGTTCGCTGCTCGGATCCACGAACAGGTTGGAGTTGGTGTGTACGCGGCCGCCGATCTGCATGACCGGCCCGGGATGCACGTCCAGGTCGCCCTCATAGAGGACGCCGAACTGGAAGATCGGGATGGCGGCGAACTCACCCTGGATTTCCACCGTCGCCGAGCTTTCCGGCGGGCCCGACGTCTCTGCCGTGGCGAGGACCACAAACGGCTGGATTTCCGCCGACAAGCCGATGTACAGGCCCGAGGCCATGGTGCTTGCCACCAGCGGGCCGTCGGCGGTTGCGGTGAACTGGCTCAGGGCGACGTTGTTGAAGGCCGGCGGGGCGATCGTCTTGAGCTCGGCGTCGCTGGGAAAGCGGCCGAGCGTACGTGACATTTCGATAAGGTCGCGAAGTAAGATCTGGGCGGCGCCGTCGGCCGGCAGAAAGCTCTGCTCGCCGGCCCTGATGTTGGCGGTGATGTTGATCTCGGTGCTGGCAACCTGGGCGACGACCATCGACATCAGGCCGAGGGCGAACAGCGACATGAGGATCATCAGGAGGACCGTGCCGTCCTCGGCCGGCGCGCGGTGGGCGCACCAGTCCCTGCTCGTCAAACTGTGTTGGGCACAACGCGATGGTGTGCGCACGAATCGCCTCCAATTCTGATTCGAGGGTAGCGAAAACCGCCTCCGGGAAGCAACACCAGAATGCGTCGCCGGTACCCCGGAAGTTTCTTCAGTACGCTGCTGGAGGCACGCCTGAGGCATTTGGCTCGTCAATACCGGACGTTGAATCCTTCGGGCTCGCCGCGCGGTTTTCCCCACTGCGCGTCGAAGCCGTCGACACGGGCCCCGGAGGGGCCGCTACGGCAATAATCGATCAACGCTTCACAGGCAGATTTCGCGCCCTCGGCTACCGCTTCGACACTGCCGTCGGGAAGGTTTCGCACCCACCCCGCGAGTCCCAGCTCGGCGGCCCGGCGCTGTGTACTGGCGCGGTAGAAAACGCCCTGCACGCGGCCGCTGATTCGTAGCTTGACACGGGCGCCATCGTTGGCCACGGCCGGCTACGAAGACAGGAGAATGGAACGCGGCGTAATGCGGATCTTGAGCGGCACCGACCGCTTCTCCGCCGTGTTCAGCTTCACATCCTCGGTTTCGATCTCGAGGCTCACTTCGATGGCATGCACGCGTAGCTGGTCGGCCACGGTAAGCGGGACGAACGCTTGCGGCGGGTTGGCGTCGTTGTAGTAGACAATCGTCAACGACCGGACGTTGGTGGCCACCGGTTGGGCATCGTTGTTGTCTTCCTGGCGCTGCAGCGAGAACGTGCCGTTGACCGACAGCAGCTCGTAGCTGATGGTTTCGACGCGCTTGACGGCGGCACCGTCTCCCACCTGGTAGGCCTTCGACAGTCCGCCGTCATGGTGCAGGTGCAGCTTGTCGGCTTCGACCGCCGTCAGCGTCGTGAAATCGTAAGATCCAGCGCCGTCGTACACGGCGACAACCATGCCCACCTGAAACCCGCTCACGTCGTCGACGTCGAAATGCGATTCCGGACCGCCCTGACTCGTGCTTAGGCGAGCGGTGAGATTGTCGGTGTTGAAGCGCACGTCGATGCCGCCGTCGGCACGCGGCTCGATAACCGGCACCGGCGCCAGCAACCCGAACAGGCCGATCCCGGCCTGCTGGATGTCGCGTTGCATCTGGGCAAGCGCCAAGCGCGCGGTTTGCTGGGCGTCGATGAGCTGCATCTGGTCGCGATGCACCTCGCTCAGGCCGTTGAGCATCATCAGCATGCCACCGACGACGAGAATCGACATCGTGCTGGCAACCAGCACCTCGAGCAGGCTGAAGCCGCTCTGATCTGCCTTGAAGTCCATTCTCACAGCATGCGCCATCCTCGACCCCGTCGGCGGGCCGTCGACGTAAGTATGCACGCTGGAGCGCCGCGCCGGAAAGCCTATTGCAGGTCGGTCCGGAACGTCTCCATTCTGATCTCGCGCGGCGGCCCCCAGATTGAGTCCCGTGTGCCGATCACCAGCGTGATGCTCTTGCGCGCCACGTTGTCGTTGACGATGCGCCAGCGGATGTAGCGATCGGCATCGCCGTTCCAGGGATCGACCGAATAGTTGGCGTTCGACCCGGTTATCGAGCCGCCGGCTGCGAGGTCGGCATGCGCGAAGGGTAACGCCCGCAGAATCTCCATCTGCTCGGTGGCGGCGGCGGTGAGCTCGGTCATTTCCTGGGCCACCGCCGAGGTCTGCACCGCCATCAGCATCATCGGCGCCACGGCCAAGGAGATCAGGCCGACGAGGAATGTGGCGACCAGCACCTCGACGAGCGTGAAGCCCGAGCTCGATCGATAGCTCATGAGCTGCGGTCCCATCCCAGGACGCGAATCATGTAGACGTTGGGCGTGCCCGGGGGCAAGTTGGCGGGGTCGAGAAAGTCGGTGTCGAAGCTGATATCGCGAATCGGCGGCGCGTACACCGGGTTGCCGACGACTGTGCCGGCGGTATGCACGACCGGACGCCACAGGTCGATGATGCTGCCCTTGTAGCGGAAGATGTCGTTGGTCCAGCGCTCCATGAAACGCATGGCGTTGTGCACGCCACCGCTGTACTGCACGCCGGGAATCGAACCGACGTTGCCGACCATGACGGCGGCGTTGATCGTCGTGAGCTCGGCGTTACGGCTGTTGTAGTTCCATACGCTGTAGTCCAGGTCGCTGGTTTCCACGACGCCGTCGTTGTCCTGGTCGCCCCAGCGATTGCTGAGAATCGTGACCACGTCGCCCATCACCGCGGCGCCCTTCTTGTTGATCGTGTTGTAGTCGCCGCGGACGTACACCGGGTTCTCGGAAATCACCGTCAACGGCGCCTGCAGCAAGGAGCCTTTGGTCAACTTGACCGCGAAATCGGATTCAATGCCGCCCGCCGCCCACGGCGGCGTGTAACCGCCACCCTGCCACGGCGGTGGGGTGGCCCAGACAGGGTACAGACCGCCGGGCTCGAAGCCGCCGATGTAAAGCTGGCCGTTGGCGGGCCAGGCCGGCAGGTTGTTGAGCTTCGACATATCGAGCTCGGTGACCAACTGGTGCTTCTGCTCGCGCTGGTCGAAGATGACCGTCTGCTGGATGACGCTGGTGAGGGTCACCGGATCGATCAACGGCACCACGTTGCCGGCGTTGTCGTAGCCGATGCCGTTGAGAATCCGCAGGTCGGCGTCGTAGAACATCTTGGCGTCGACCTCGGCTGCCGTATCCGCGGGCTGCCCGCCCCGGATCAGCATGTGCGGATCGGTCGGATCGGAGATCGTCAGGTTGAGGCGCTCGATACCGTGATCCACCGAGCGCACGTTGCCATCCCAGCGGTCGAGCGCCAGGTTCTGCCAGTCGGCGTTGTTCGAATCGAGGCCGTTCATGTTCTGGAAGTTGCCGTCGGCATCGCGGATGCGCTCCGTGCCGCCGTAAGTCGAACCGTCGTAGCGATAGTTCCAGATGTCGCCGGCTGCCGTCACCGCCGCGTCGATGGTCAGCGTGTCGTTGATGTCGATGTAAATGTCGCTGTTGCTGTGCACGCGCCCCGAGATCGTCATCGACGGGCCCGGCGTGACCTCTAGGTCGTATTCGTAAAATATGGCGAATTGGAAAATCGGAATGATGTCGAAGTTCGCCATCATCGTGACCGTAGCCGTGCCGACCGGCTCGGCGATGGTCTCGGCCGTGGTCGTCACGGTGTACGGCTGACTGCTGGCCACGAGGCCCTGGAAGAACCCGCTGGTCAGTGGTTGCACTACCTGCGGACCGGTCGGACCGATCGTAAACGTGGTGAAGTTGCTGCTCGGCAGCGGCGGCACGGTGACGGCCGCGAGCTCGGCCACGGTCGGGTGGCGAGCCAGCGTGCGGCCGAGATCCAGCAGCTCGTTCAACCCGTACTCGGCGCCGCCGTCAGCGGCGAAGAAGGCCTGGCTTGAACCGCGATAGTGGCCCGTCACCTCGACTTCCGTCGCCGCGATACGCGCCAAGACGATGCCGGTCAACGCAACCATGAACAGGGCCAGCATCGTGATCAACAGCGTCATGCCGTCCTCGTTGCGCCACGACCGACGAGATGGCCGCGTGTTGCGACGGAGCCCTTTCATTGCACGCCTCCTCTTTTTCCCCACTGCCTCTTCAAGCATTCGCTACGACAACACCATCGCACGCGGCGTGATGCGCGTGGTCAGCGATGTCGACCGTTTCTGGTTGGTGTTGAGCTTGTTGTCCCGGGTCTCGACCTCGAGCGTGATCTCGATCGTGCGGATGCGTAGCTGCAAGATGTTCGTGTTCGGGTTGAACTGGACCGAGGGGAGCGAATCGTCCCAATAAATGATGTTGGTACCCGCCGTCACGATGTTGGTGGCGATCGGCACGATGGCGCCGTTGTCTTCCTGGCGCACCAGGGTGAACACGCCGGCGTTGTTCTGCAGGAAATAGCTGATCGTCATGATGCGCGCCACCGCGGTGCCGGCAGCGACCGTGTACGCCTTGGACGCTCCGGTATGGCTCAAGCGGTTATTCCCCACGTCCACGGCGGTAACCGTCACGAAGTCGATTGCCCCGCCGGCGTCGTAGACGGCGATTTGCATCCCCGGCATGAAACCGGTCACATCGTCGACGCTGAAGGGGTCGTTGGCGCCTGCCATGTCGGCGACGAAGGCGGCCATGATGCCGCCCTGGTTCTGGCGAATGTCGATGCCGCCGTCCGCGCGCGGGATGATCACCGGGGTCGGCGGTAGCAGCCACAACAGGCCGACGCCGGCGATCTGTACGTCGCGCTGCAGTTGGTCCATGGCGATACGCACCGCCTGCTGGGTGTCGATGAGCTGCTGCGAATCGCGGTGAATATCGTTGATCTCTACAAGCATGGTCATCACGCCACCCACGACAAACAGCGAGATCAATCCGGCGACCAGGAGCTCCAGCAAGCTGAAGCCGCTCTGATCAGCGGTGAGCTGCGCCTGACGGGAACTTTCTAACGATTCGTTCATCGTCAAATTGGCGGTGCTCATGGCGGTAACCATCTCTATCGCAGGTCGGTGCGGTAGGTTTCGAGAATAATCTCGCGCGGCGGTCCCCAAATTGAGTTGCGCACGCCTACCGCCAGCTCGATGTGTTTTCTTGAAGGACTGGTGTCGGTGATTTGCCAGCGGATGTAGCGATCCACGTCGCCGTCGTAAGGGTCGACGGAATACCCCATATTCGAGGCGACGATCGATCCGCCGGCAGCCATGTCGGCGTCGATGAACGGCACGGTACGGAGCATCTCCATCCGCTCGGCGCCGATCGCAGTGAGCTCGGTGGCTTCTTGGGCTACGGCGGAGGTCTGCACCGCCATCAACATCAGCGGCGCCACGGCGAGGGCGACGAGGCCCACCAAGCCGGTCGCCACGAGGACCTCGATGAGCGTGAAGCCCACAGGGTCCACGAGGTCGAAGCCTCGGGCGTCGAACCGCAAAGAGTCGACGCCGGTTGTCATTGTCATCGCCATGTTCTTTGAGCTGGTGGCTGTTTGACTGGTTGTGGCGGGTCCTTCGGGGGGCCCGTTCCCGTCAATCATTAACAGACTCCAAAGCGTAGCTCAAGGCAGAAAAACATATATTCCAGCGCCCGCAAGTCACTGTACATCACATTCACACATCAATAATCATTATTGCCTACTCATGCATTGCGTTGCATCATCGATAAAACTGCTTCAATTCCCTCATCCACTACACCACAAAGTACCGCTCGCGCGAAACGCGAAAGCGCGTCTTTTCGCCCCGGATACCGTTCCTCCCCGCGAGATCTCCCATCGGCTTGGCGCGTCCCCACGCAACGGATATCGTTGCCCCTGACCGGGAGGCTGATGCCGTTGCCATGAGTGCGTCCACGCCACGATCCGTTACCGAGCAGTTGCTGCGCATCTCCGGCGGCCTGGCGCTCATCTGGGCGCTGTCAATGCCGTTGTCGGTGGCCGTCGCCGAGGCGGCGCTGTGGCTGTCGGCGGCTCTCTGGGCCGGCGCCTGGTTGCGTCGCGAACTCGGGTCGAACGGCCTCGAACCGGCGGGCGCCGCGGCTCCGGGGCCGGCGGGTGACGCGCTGGGGCTGGTGGGCGCACCGATCATCGTGTTTTTTGCCGTCTCGTTGCTGTCCGCGGCCTTGTCGCGCGACAGCGTCGCCGGCGTCCTGGAGCTACGCGAGGTCTTCTTGTTCGCTGCGCCCCTGGTGACCTGGGCGACGTTCCGCGACCCCGCGGCGCGCGATCGCGGACGCCTCATGTTCGGCGTCGGCATTTTTGCCTGTACCGTCATGGGTCTGGCGCAAACATATGCCCATTCCGGCGACCCGATGTACCGCCCCACCGGCTTTCTCGGCCATTGGATGACCTTCTCGGGGATGTTGTTGATCGGCGTACCTCTGCTCCTCACCATTCGCGGCGGCGTGCGCCGCTACGCGGCACAAGGAGCGGCGGTATTGGCGGTTGGCATGATCGCCCTCACCATGACCCGCAGCGCGTGGATCGGCTGTACCGTTGCCCTCGTGACGTTTTTCGCCAGTGGGCGCGTGCGCGGCCGGGGGCCATCCGCAACACCAGAACCGCCGCGCCTCCGCCCTGCCCTGTACGGCATGGCTCTGCTCATCGGCATCATCATTGTGGCGCTGTTGGTGGGTGCGATTGCCGGGCCCGATGCCCTCCTCCAGCGCGCTACCAGCATCTTCTCGTTGGACGCACCGACCAACGTGGACCGACTGGCAATGGCGGCAACCGGCCTGCGGATCGTCAGGGCCTATCCCTACTTCGGCATCGGGCCGGGTCTGATCGGCGAGGTCTACCCCGCGTGGGTCGTCGATTGGGGCGTGCGCGACGACAATCCGCACCTGCACAACAACATCATCCAGATCGCCGCCGAGCGTGGGCTCGTAGGTCTGGCCGCCTGGCTCTGGATGATGGCCGCATTCCTGGTGGTCTCCTGGAGGGTGTTATGCGCCGTGGGCGCCGACGGCGAAGGAGGACCCGAGGCACGAGCCGCCCTCGCCGCCCTGCTCGGCTTCCTCGCCATGGGGATGTTCGAGTACAACTTCAGCGACTCTGAGGTCCTGATGGCGTTCCTGTACGTCGTCTCGCTGCCGTTGGCCGCCAGCGTGGGGATGAGGAGGAAGACGTAAGAAGTGTTGTAGCGAGCTCTTTGCAGGTGGGGGGCGCTTCTTGGCGGGGAACGCTCCGATCTATTTCAATACCCAGCCGCCCTCCCCCCTTCCGGAAGTCGCGTTCCGCGTCTTCCTTGCCCACTTTTCCCGCGGGCGGAAAGTCAGGTGCCGTCGAGCCCGAGCTCCGCTGCAATTCCGCGTAGAGCCGTCAAGACGTGCTCGACGTGCTCCTTCAGGGGCATGTCGATTTCGTCGGCGGCTGCCCGTAGATGATCACGGTCGACGGCGCGGCAGAAGGCCTTGTCCTTGAACTTCTTGGTGATCGATTTCACAGGCAGATCGAGCAGGCTCTTGGTCGGTCGGATCAACGCACACGCGACGATGAAACCCGTCAGTTCGTCCACGGAGTACAGAGCCTTGGCCATCGGCGTCTGGCGCGCCACGCCGGTGTGGTCGGAGTGGCCGAGGATGGCGTCGATGATGTCTTCCGGGTAGTCCAGCGAGCGCAAAATCTCTGCGCCGACGAACGGGTGCTCCTCGAGCGACGGGTGCTCTTCGTAGTCGAAGTCGTGCAGCAAACCGGTCACACCCCACCGGTCCGCGTCGCCGTCGAACTGCGCGGCGTAGTAGCGCATCGCGGCCTCGACACACAGCGCGTGCTTGACGAGATTCGGGTTCTGGGTGTGCTCAGTGAGCAGCGAGTACGCGTTCTCGCGGGAGGGTGTCGTCACGACGGAACTCCGACGCCTCGTGCCTCAGGAGCCGGGTGT
>CBDUXW010000034.1:0-12374 GCA_965371275.1 uncultured bacterium
GCCCCGTCGGCGCCGCGAGCTCGATCCGGGCGCCCACCGCAACGCCGCAGCGCACGATCGAGTCGATCAACGTCGTCTTTCCGGTACCGGGACCGCCCGTGACCAGCAGCACCTTGTGCGACAGCGCCACCCGGACCGCCTCACGTTGATCGTCGCCGAGCGCCACGCCGAGCTGATCCTCGACCCACGCCGCGGCCTTGCGGGCCCTGTCCGCGGACAGCGCGCCCGGCAGTCCTTCGCCGGCAGGCGTTGCCGAGATGGTGACGAGTCGGCGCGCCACGCGCCGCTCGGCATCGAGGAAGGCGACCTTGTACACGGCGCGGGCGACGTCGGCATTGACCGTGTCCTCGTGCACCCGCAGTCCGAGCGCCGCCGCCTCGTCGTCATCGAGGGGCTCGGCGACAACGTGGCCGTCGGCCAGCAGTCCCGCCACCGCCTGCCGCACCCCCTCGTCGTCTTCGACTTCCAAAAGCTCGCTGCTGCGACGAATCAGACGGTCGTACGGAACGAAGCAGTGACCATGGTTGGACTGGTCCGTGAGCACATGCTCGACGCCGGCGCGGGCGCGAGCATCGGTTCCCGCTTCCCACCCCGGCAGCTGGCGCGCCAGCTTGTCGGCGCGCCGGAACCCGATCCCCGGGATGTCCTCCGAGCTCGCTAGAGCGTAGGGGTTGTCGCGCACGCGTTGCTCGGTGTCCTCGCCCCAAGCGCGCAAGATCTTGTCGACGAAGACGGGGCCGAGCCCCAGCCCCTGCAAAAAAATCCTGGTACCGCGCGCCGCCTCCTGCGCGTCCCAGCATTCCTTGATGCGACGCAAGCGGACACGACCGATGCCGCGTACCGCGAGGAGCTTCTCCGGATGCTCGTCGAACACCGATAGGGTCTCGTCACCGAAGCGCGCAACGATCCGCGAGGCGAGCTCGGGACCGATTCCCGGGACCACACCGGACGCCAGGTAACGTTCGATGGCACTGGCGTCGGCGGGGCGGACGGCAACGGCTCGCCGGGCGCGAAACTGACGCCCGAAACGCGCATCCTCGACCCAGGAGCCTTCAATCTCCAGTCGCTGGCCTTCGAAAACCGGTGCCAGGTCGCCGACGACACTCTCGCTGGCGCCCTCGTCAGTGCGCATGCGCACCACCGCCCAGGCGCTACCGGGGTGCTCGTAGACGACGCGCTCCACCGTGCCGACGAGGTGAGCGCTGAACAGGTCGTCGCTGGCCAGTGGTCCGTGTCCTTACGCGCCGCTGCTGTTGCTGGATTGAAGCAGGCCGTGGTGGAAGTGTGATGGGTCCCGCTAGATATGGAGGGCGCGCTCATCAACTGCCAGCGCCGCCTCCTTGAAGGCCTCGGAAAGCGTCGGGTGGGCGTGGATCGTGAGCGCCAGGTCCTCCGCATAGCCGTGGTAGTTCATCGCCACGACCGCCTCGTGGATCAGGTGCCCGGCTTCGGCGCCGACGCAGTGCGCGCCGAGGAGCTTGTCGGTCTCGGCGTCGGCAATCATCTTGACCCAGCCCTCGACATCGTCACGGGCCCGCGCGCGGCCGACGCCGCGGAACGGAAACCGTCCGACGCGGATCGCGTGTCCTTGGTCACGGGCTTCCTCTTCCGTCAGCCCCACCGAGGCGATCTCGGGATGCGTGAACACCACGGCGGGCACTGCGTGATAGTGCATCTCGGCCTTTTGCCCCGCGATGCATTCGGCGGCGACCGCACCCTCGTCCATGGCCACGTGGGCGAGCATCGGTGTGGGGACGACGTCGCCGATGGCGTACACGCCGTCGACGGCCGTCCGCATGCCGGTATCGACGGCCAGGTAGCCACGCTCGTCGACCTCCAAACCGACGGCGTCGATGCCGAGACCCTCGACAAACGGCCGGCGTCCCGCCGCCACGAGCACCTTGTCGGCAGTGATCCAGCGCTCGCTGCCGTCGACGTCGTAGCGCACGACGGCCTTCTTCTCTTCGAGGTCGACGGTGGTAACGCGGGCACCGAGCTGGAACGCCAGACCTTGCTCGGCAAGCATGTCGGCGGCCGCGGCCGCGAGCTCCTCGTCCATCTCCGGCAGGGCCCGGTCCAACATCTCCAGCACGACAACCCGGCTGCCGAGGCGCGCATACACGCTCCCCAGCTCCAGGCCGATATAGCCGGCGCCGACAACCACGAGCTGCTCGGGAATCTCGTCGAACTCCAGCGCCTCGCGCGACGAAACAACCCGGTCGCCGTCGAACGGCACGCTCGGAATAGCCGCTGGCACCGACCCGGTGGCGATAATCACGTTGTCCGCCCGCACGACATTACTGCCGCCGGCGGTGAGCTCGATGTCCAGTGCGCCCGGGCCGGCGAACGTGCCCATTCCCTCGATGAGCTCGACTCCGTTCTTACGCAGCAGCCCGGCGACGCCGCGGGTGAGCATTTGCACGGTCTTCTGCTTGTGCGCCTGCATGCGCGGATAGTCGACCGTGATCTCACCGGCGTGGATTCCGAGATTTTCGGCGTCGCGCACCTGCGACAGCCGGTGCGTGGTCTCGAGCAATGCCTTCGACGGGATGCAGCCGATGTTCAAGCAGGTGCCGCCGACGAATTCCCGTTCGACCACCGCCACGCTGAGCCCCAGCTGCGCCGCGCGAATGGCGGCGATGTACCCGCCGGGCCCCGACCCGATGATCGCTACGTCGACCTTCTTGTCTGCCGCCATGGTTATCCCTTCAAGTCGGCGAGCAGCTGTAGCTTCGGATCTTCCAGAAGCCGGGTCAGGTCGCGAACGAACAACGCCGCGACGGCGCCGTCGACGACGCGATGATCGCACGACAACGACAAGTTGAGCATGTGGCGGATCACGATCTGGCCGTCGCGGACGACGGGGCGCTCGCGGATGGAGGTGATGCCGAGAATAGCGACCTCCGGGATGTTGATCACCGGCGTGGCCAGGAAACCGCCGATATTGCCGGTGCTGGTGATCGTGAATGTGCTGTTCTGCAGGTCGTCGACCGAAATCGAGCCGTCGCGCGCCGCGTCCGACAAGCGGGAAATCTCGGCGGCGAGCGCGAACAAGTCGAGGGTATCGGCGTTCTTGACCACGGGAACCATGAGGCCGCGGTCGGTGCTCGCCGCGATACCGATGTTGTAGTAACGCTTCAGGACGATCTCGTTTGTTTCCTGATCGAGCATCGCATTGAGGTACGGATGGTCCTTCAGCGTCAACACCAGCGCCCGGATGATGAACGGCAAGTAGGTGAGCTTGACCCCCTTGTCGGCGGCGTTGGGCTTGGCCTCCCGGCGCAAGGCCACCACCTCGGTCATGTCGACCTCTTCGACGTACGTGTAGTGCGGCACGGTGGTCGTCGCTTTGACCATACGCTCGGCGATCATGCGCCGTAGGCCGCGGAGCGCCACCCGTTCTTCGCGGTCGGTGTCGTCGCCGGCCGCAGCGGCTCCGGTGGGCAAGGGCTCGATGACCTCGACCTCCAGCTCCGGTTCGGGCTCGGGCTCGGCTTGCGCATCCGGCTCGGGCTCGGGCTCCGGGTCCGGCGCCACCGGCGCCTCGACGACCTCTGCTTCCTTTTCGACCACGACCTCGGCGGGCGCGCCGGCCGCCACCGGTTCTCCCGCGGCAAAGGCGCGGACGTCTTCCTTGGTGACGAGGCCGCGGCTGCCGCTCCCCGGGACGGCGGCGATGTCGACGCCGAGCTCCGCCGCCAAGCGCCGCGCCGCCGGAGCTACCGCGCCGCCGGGAATCGGCGGAGCCTCCCACGGCTGGCGCGCCGCGCTGCCCTCTGCGGCATCGCGCTCGGCTTTGGCCACCTCGCGAGCTTGCGCCAGATCGTCCGCCGTTACGGCGGCGGGTCCCGCAGCATCGGCGACCGGCTCATCGCCCTTGACCTCATCGGCCGCCGGCTCCGCGGCAGTAGCTTCATCGCCGTCATCGTCGGTCACCTCGCCGAACACGAGAATCGTCGTGCCGATTTCGAGGACGTCGCCCTCGGCGGCGCGCAACTCCAAGATGGCGCCACCACGCGGCGATGGAATTTCGACCGTCGCCTTGTCGGTCATGACTTCGACCAACGGCTGGTCCTCGACAACGATGTCGCCCACGGCGACCAGCCACTTGACGATCTCACCTTCGGCGAGACCCTCGCCGATGTCGGGAAGCTTGAATTCGTCGGACATGAATCCCTCAGTCGTTCGTAACGCGCTCGATGGCCCTCAAGACGCGGTCGGTATCGGGCATGTAAGCGTCTTCCAGCGCATAGGGGAACGGCGTGTCGTAGCCGCACACCCGCAGCACCGGCGCCTGCAGATGAAAAACCGCCTTCTCGGCGAGGATGGCGGCGATTTCGGCCGCGTAGCCGCAAGACCTCGGCGCCTCCTGGACGATCACGGCACGACCGGTCTTGGCCACCGACTCCAGAATCGCGCCGATGTCGAAAGGCATCAACGTGCGCAAATCGAGCAAATCCACCTGGATGCCGCCCGAGGCGGCCCTCTCGGCCGCCGCCGCGGCGTCGTGCAGCATCGCGCCATACGCGATTACCGTCACGTCGTCGCCCTCACGAAGGCGGGCAGCGGCGCCGATCGGCACCGTGAAATCGTCGCCGGGAACGTCGCCGGTCGCCGTACGATACAGCCGTTTGGGCTCCAGGAACACGACGGGGTCGGCACCGCGAATGGCGCTGCGCAACAAACCAACGGCATCGTACGGGTTCGACGGGGCGACGACGACCAGACCGGGAGTGTGGGTGAAATATGCTTCCGGGCTCTGGGAATGATACGGCCCGCCGCCGACGCCGCCGCCGAACGGCATGCGGAGAACCACCGGGCAGGAGTATTGGCCCGCCGAGCGATATCGGAACTTGGCCATCTCCGAGACGATCTGGTCGAAGCCCGGATACATGAAATCGGCGAATTGAATCTCCGGGACCGGCGTGAGCCCGTAGAGCGCCATGCCGACGGCGGCGCCCACGATGCCGCCTTCGCCCAGCGGCGTGTCGATGACGCGCTCGGCACCGAATTCGTCGAGCAGCCCGTCGGTGGCTCGGAACACACCGCCGAGCACGCCGACGCTGTCTCCCATCAGCACCACGCGGTCGTCCCGTCGCATCTCGCCGCCGAGGGCGAAGTTGATTGCCTGCAGCAGGTTGAGCTCAGACATCGCCGCGCTCCTCGTCGTCGAGCAAACTCCGGCGCTGCTCCTGCAGCATCCACGGCAGGTCGCTGTAGACGTCGACGAACAGCGACTCAGGCGCCGGTCTCGGTGCCGCCGCGGCCGCCGCCGCGGCCTCTTCGAGTCGCTCGCCGAGCTGCGCCACGAGCTTTTCCTCGCGCGCCGCGTCCCATACGCCGCGGGCCTCGAGATAGGTACGGAAGCGGGCGATGGGTTCTGCCTCCGGGCCGATGCCGACGGCCTCGATCAGCGTCGCGCCGGCGCCTCGCAGGGCGTTGTCACGGGCTGCAGTAACGGCCTGCAGGACCGCCAACACGTCGGTTCCATCGACTCGTACGCCCTCGAGCCCGTAGGCGACGGCGTGACCGGCGATGGATGCACGCGGCACCAGCGAGTCGTCGGCGGTGCCGGGAAGATCGACGTTGCGGCACAGGAACACCACCGGTGCTGTGAGCGACGCCGCCAGATTCAGGGCCGTATGAAAATCGCTGCTCGATGCCGCGGCCGCGCCGAACGACGCGAGCACGGCGCCGTCGTCGCCGCGAATCTTGATCGCCAGCGCACAACCCGTCGCCTGCACGATCTGTGTACCGATGGGGCTCGATACGGAAACGAAGCGACCGTCGGGCAGCGAATGATGCCCGGGCATCTGTCGACCCATGGATAGGTCCGCGTCGTTGCCGAAGAGCTGATCGAGCCACGAGCGCAGCGATCCGCCGCGTAGCAGGTACATGCCGGGATCGCGATGCGAAGGAAACACCCAGTCTTCGGGACGCAGCGCCGCGGCGGCGCCCACGGTCGCCGCCTCCTCTCCCTGGGCGGCAACGTAGAAACCGATCTCGCCGTCGGCGTGCATGCGGGTACAGCGCTCATCGAGAGCGCGTGCCGTGACCATGGCTTCGAGCAGGCGGCGCAGCTCGGCATCGGACAGTTGTGGACCGTCGGCTTCGACGGCCTCCAGATCATCCGACAACACGCGCTGCAGCTCGTTCGCCATCAGACCACTCCGCGTTGCTCGAGCAGGCGGCGCACGAAAAATTCTCCCGCGCGATACGAGCTGCGTACGAGGGGACCCGAAGCCGCGTACACGAACCCCATCTGTTCGGCCTGCTCGCGGAAGACGTCGAAAGTGGCGGGGGTGACGAATTCGCAGACCTCCAGATGCCCGGGCGTGGGCTGCAAGTATTGGCCGAGTGTGAGGAAGTCGACGCCGTGGGCGCGCAGGTCGTGCATCGCCTCGAGAACCTCATCGGGGCGCTCCCCGAGGCCGAGCATGATGGACGATTTCGTGTACGGCGACGATCGGTGCGCCTTCGCCCGTTGCAACACGCGTAGCGATTGCAGGTACGCGGAGCGCCGGTCACGGACCGTGCCCTGGAGCCGGCTTACGGTCTCGATGTTGTGAGACAGCACGTCGGGGCGGGCGTCGCACACGATATCGACCAGATCCAGGCGGCCGCTGAAATCACCGATCAACGCCTCCACCCGCACTTCCGGAGCACACCTCTTGATCGCCTCGATGCAGCGGCCCACATGTCCGGCTCCCTCATCCGCCAGGTCGTCGCGGTTGACCATCGTCAACACGACGTACTCGAGACCCATGGCGGCAACCGCTTCCGCTACTTTCTGCGGCTCTTCGGGGTCCGTCGCGCCACCCGGGTCGCCGCTGCGCACGGCGCAAAAGCGGCAGCCCCGCGTGCACACGTCGCCCAGCACCATGAAGGTCGCGGTGCCGCTGCTCCAGCATTCTCCGAGGTTGGGGCAGCGCGCCTCCTCGCAAATCGTATGCAGCCCGCGTCCATGAAGAACCTGCTTCAGCCGCCCGTAGGTCTCGCCACCCGGGGCTCGGACCCGCAACCACGGCGGCTTGGGCTCGCGTCGTCCGGTCGCAGGCCTCACGAACACACCCCTTGGTAGCGAGCGGCCGATAACCGGGCATCGAGCTCGGCGGCCAGCTTGGGCCCCAGGGAACCCTTCCGACCGCGCCAGCCGAGCACGTCCATCGACGTGACGGGCTGCCTCAGGCCACAGGGCACGATGTGGTCGAAGTGACTCAGGTCGGTGCGCACGTTGAGTGCGAACCCGTGTCGTGTGATGCCGCGGCGCACCGCGATGCCGATCGCGCAGATCTTGCCCTCTGCGGTCCACACGCCGGTGAGCCCCGGTCGGACGAAGGCATCGATGTCCTCGACGCGCAAAACCGCGACCAGGGCCGCCTCGAGGTCACGCAAGAACTGACGGACAGTACGGCGACTCCGGCGCAGATCAACGATCGGGTAGCCGATCAATTGGCCGGGGCCGTGATAGGTGGCGCCGCCTCCTCGGTCGGTCTGCACGACGGGTACCCCGGCCCGCGCCAGCGCCTCCGGCGGGCGGCGTAGCTGCCCGGCCGTGGTACCGCGACCGAGCGTGATTACCGGAGGATGCTCGACGATGAGGAGCTGATCGGGGCCGCCGGCGACCACGTCGCGCACCGCGCGCTCCTGCAGTGCGCACGCGTCAGCGTAACTGCGCGAGCCCAGGCGACGAACCTGGAGCCCAGCGTGCCGGCGGTCGTCCGGCGCGAGGTCTGAAAGGGAGTACATTCACGGCTCCTTGGGCCCGACCGGTTGCCGACGATACGGCGGCGCGGCGCGATCCCGAGACGCCCTGGATTATGGCACAGGCGGGCCCCGGCTTCAACGATCCGGAGCCGTGCTCTGATTCGTACAAACCGTTCATTAATAAGGACTTACAAGGTCGGAAAGGGGTTCTTCAGGCGCCTCGATTCGTTGACGCGCCGCCACCCACATGGCTACAATCCGCAGCGATCTTTTCCGCCCCCGACGAAAGGTGCCCGTATGACCCCCGACTGGTGGCGAAGCTGCCTCGCTGAAGGTATCGCCACGTTCGGCCTGACGTTCATCAGCGCCGGTGCGATCTGCGCCAACCAGTACAGCGGCGGCGAGCTCGGCCTGCTGGGTATCGCGCTGGCCCAGGCGACGGCCTTGATGTGCATGGTTTACGCGACAGCCCATGTCTCGGGTGGCCACGTCAATCCGGCAGTCAGCGTCGCGGCGTTCATCGTGGGCAAGATACCGGCGCCGATGGCAGCCCTGTACATCGGCGCCCAGCTCACCGGCGCGGCGATCGCCGGCTTTGTCCTCGCCGGTCTGTATACGCCCGATATCTGGCAGCCCGTGAATCTGGGCACGCCGACACTGAGCCCCGAAGTCGCGTTCTCGACCGGTGTTTTCATCGAAGCGCTGCTGAGCTTCTTCCTGGTGTTCACGATTCTTCAGGTCGCGGTGGACGAACGCGGCCCCGACAACGTGTATGGTCTGGCTATCGGATTCGTATTGCTGTTCGCGATATTGGTCGGAGGGCCGCTCACCGGAGCGGCCGTGAACCCGGCTCGCGCTTTCGGACCGGCGCTGGCATCGGGAAGCTGGGCAAACCACGCGGTCTACTGGGTCGGCCCGATGACGGGTGGCTTGGCGGGCGCGCTAGCCTACACGCTCTTGCAGCCCACCAAGAGGGAGTAACGAGAAGGCATGGAAGCATCGCGCGATCGTGAGTTGCAGGACGGTCCGCACCTCGTCATGCAGAACGAGGACGGCAAGGACACGTTCGTCGCGCTCACCGAGCCGATCACTATCGGACGGCGAACATCGAACGAGATGCAGATCCTCGACCCGACGGTGTCGCGGGAGCATGTCCGCGTCTCGTACAGCGACGACAGCGGCTGGGTGGAGGACCTGGGCAGCACCCACGGTACGTTCGTCAACGACATCCGCGTCAACGCGAAGCAAGCGCTGAGCCACAACGACCGCCTGCGGCTCGGACGCGCCAACAGCAACACGATGATCTTCCGCACCCATCGGGAGTTCTCGGACCTGATGGAGACCGCCGAGGACATCGAGCCGACGGCCGAGAACCTGCGCAACCTGTGGGCCCTGCTGGAGATCAGCAAGGCACTGAACTCGTCCCTGCGCCTCGACGACGTCCTCGAGAAGGTCATCGAGGCGGTACTGGCGCTGACGCGCGCCGAGCGCGGAATGCTGCTGCTGGGAGCGGACGCCGAGCACATGGAGGTGAAGGTCCAACGTAACTTCGACCCCTCCGGCACCGCCGACTCGCGCTACAGCTCTACGGTGGTAAATGACGTCGTGACGACGGGCGAGCCGAGGATCCTGACGGATGCGGCGCAGGACGAGCGCTTCAGCGGACAGGAAAGCATTGTCGGCCTCAATCTACGCACCGTGATGTGCGTGCCGCTACGCCTCGGCCGGCAGCGCATCGCACCACTGAGCGACGGCAACGCGGAAGCTGCGACCGCCGCCGTCGATTACGCCGCCGCGGCGGCCACAGCGACCGACACGTCCGCGGTTCCCGACGGCAGTGGCGAGCCGGACGAGCAGCCGGCGTCGCTCAACATCGTCGGCGTGATCTACGTCGACCGGCGCTCGCCGACGCGTTTCTTCACGGCTCAGGACCTGGCGCTGTTCGAATCGTTCGCCAGCCACGCTGCGGTGGCAATCGAGAACGCTCGCTTGTTCGAGGAAGCGCTCGAGAAGCGGCGTATGGAAAGGGACATGCAGCTGGCCCGCGAGATCCAGCAGAGCCTGCTGCCCCACGAGTTTCCGGAGCTTTCATGGGCGTCGATCTACGGCACCAACGTGCCGGCGCGCCAGGTCGGTGGCGACTACTACGACGTCTTCCTCACCGACGAGGGAAGCATGGTGTTCGCCGTCGGTGATGTCTCCGGCAAGGGTGTGCCGGCCTCGCTGGTCATGTTAATGCTGCAGTCGTCGTTCCTCGCCGAATCAGCGGCGCAAGACGATCTGGCGCTGGTGTGCGAACGCGTCAACGAGTTTCTCGTGCAACGCACCACTCCGGAGCGCTACGCCACGTTCTTCACCGGCCGCCTCCATGACGACGGCACCCTCGTGTACGTCAACGCCGGACACAACCCGCCGATGCTGCTGCGCGACGGCGAAGTACATTTGCTGATGGGCGGCGGCCTGCCTCTGGGGTTGTTCAAGGGCCGTTCGTACGAGCTTCAACACAGCAAGCTCGAGCCCGGCGACCTGCTGCTCGTGTTCACCGACGGCATCACCGAGGCCAACAACCCGCAAGAAGAAGAATTCGGGGAAGATCGTCTGCTCGAGGTCGTCAGGGCAAACATCGACGCCGACGTCCGTGCCGTATCCGACCACGTGTTCGCGGCGATCGAAGATTTCAGCCGCGGCCTGCTGAACCCGCACGACGACATCACTCTGATGACCGTGCGGATGCACTAGCCGGGGGCTGAAAAACTCCCCGGGAATTCCCCGGCGTCCGCCCTCGGCTATCGTCCCGCACCGTTCAGCGGTGGGTTGATGCCGCGTGCCGGTCGCGTTACCCAGCGTTCGAGGAATTCCCGCGTCTCGTCGTCCCGAGCAAACGCCTCCGACGACGAGTAGGGGTAGCCGCTCATGGAATGGAACGGCAGCGGCTGAACACGATCTCCATGCCCGGTGTTGATGTCGCCGTCCTTGACCCAACCGTTCAAGTACACCAGGTAATCGCGGCGCCAGCCGTCGCGCAGCGGCGGCAGCGTGTCGGCGAAACGAACGGCGAGCTCGTCGCCGGTGCCGACGATCACGTAGCGATCGTCGGCATCGACGACCAGGGGATCGACGGCGCCGAACCGCGTGTAATGGCCCCGGTGCTGCTCCCACGGAGCGGTATCCAAGACCGTCTCGTAGTCGAACGTCTCATAGCCCTCGGGTGTACGGAGCAGTCGTGAAAACCCACGCGCCCTGAGCTCGGCGGCCTGCGGCGCGAGCACGTGTACGCGCAGCGGCGCGTCGGCATCGCCGGCGCCCGACGCCATCCGGAGCTCGCCGGCGCGCGGCACACGCCACTCCTGCTGCCAATCGCCGATCGGCGCGATGCCGTCGGGGAACGCCCCACCGACCGTGTACACCGCGGCATCCCAGTACAAACGCATGGTGGTGCGCAAGCGGACGCGCGGGTCGCTTCTGTCGATGAGCGCCGTCAGGTCGAGCACCATGGTGCTGTCCTTGGCGTTCGGCAAGCCGATGTCTTCGATCGCGGTACGCCAGCCGCCGTTGCCGTCGGGCACGTCGAGGCTGACCGGCGTGAACGCATGGCGCGGATCCTGGTCGGCCGCCAGATTGATGCTGCCGGTGGCCCAGTACACCCAGCCCGTCAGGTACAGGTGAATCGCCGCGTCCGCCGACGCGGCGGCCGCATCGTGCAGTGTCAGCTCCAACTCGTGTGGTGTCGCCATGCCGTCGTACGGGCCGATCTCGAAGGGAATCGCCCAGCGCCCGTCGATGGCGGCCATCTCGGTGGTCCAGTCGCGATGTTGCTGGTCGATGACACCGGCGCCGACGGCTTCGTCGAACATGAAGAGTCGAAAGTCCGGATGCGGCGGCGCCGAGAAGCGCTCGTCGGGTACCACCGTGGTACCCACCGGATGATCGACCGCAAGCAGCCGCACGGCGTCGATGTAGCCCGTCTCGCGCAGCTCTTCCGTAAGGCGTAGCTCGAACACGCCGTCGACGGCGGCCAGCATGTCCGCCGGCACGGGCACGTACTCGTCGAAGTCCGGCTCGTGGTACACGCCGGCGGCAAGCGGCATGCCGAGCGGCGCGATACCGAGCACCTCGTTCACGAAGCGCCACTGTGTCCCGTCCCAGGTGTACAGCAGGGGGCATGACCCTTCGAGCCGTTCCAGCTCTGTCGTGCTCACCCGGGCATCGACGACCGCGTCGAGGATGTTCTGGACGATGCCGTTGGGCCAGCGGACGCGCACGACGTCGAGCCGGGGCTGGCCACCGAGGCCGAAATGCAGCGGCGCATCGCGCAACGGCCGGAGTTGATACAAGCCGCCGGCCTTCGACTCGATCGTCGCGCCGATGCCCTGCAGGTTGTTCTTGATCCCGGTCAAGCGCACGGAGACCCATGAATCCACCGGGCCGGTCTGCCGCACGACAACCAGCTCGGTGCCGTCACCGGTCACGAGATCGACGGCGCCGTCGCTATCGACATCGGTCGCGGCGATCACGCGCGCCGCGCCCGCCGAACCGCCGGCCAAGGGCTCGAAGGCGGCAAAACGGAAGCTTCCCTGATTGGCGAAGAACCGTGGACCGGCGGCGGCATCGATGACCAGGTCGAGGTAACCGTCGTTGTTCCAGTCTGCCGGCAACACGATTGCCCC
>CBDUXW010000035.1:0-12320 GCA_965371275.1 uncultured bacterium
TGGGTTTAGAACGTCGTGAGACAGTTCGGTCCCTATCTGCCGTGGGCGCAGGAGAGTTGAGGGAAGCTGTCCTTAGTACGAGAGGACCGGGACGGACGAACCTCTAGTGTGCCAGTTGTCCCGCCAGGGGCATTGCTGGGTAGCTATGTTCGGAAGGGATAACCGCTGAAAGCATCTAAGCGGGAAGCCCACTCCAAAACTAGATTTCCCAGGGCTTCGGCCCTCTGAAGACCCCTTGTAGATTACCAGGTTGATAGGCCGTAGGTGTAAGTGCAGCAATGCATTCAGCCGAGCGGTACTAATCGCCCGTGAGGCTTGGCCTTTAAATTCGCCATGGGCAGACACACAAGTGGTGTTCGGAGGCTCGTTCACCACACCGATGCGACAAGCTAGACCAACGCAACAAAAAAGGGCTCATATTGCCGGCTTGGCCGGCGATGCTCAGAGCAATGAACGGGTCATACCGTGGGGTTGCGAAAGCGATTCTGCAATCGGATCCGGGCTGGACTATTCAGTTAATTTCTTTCTCGGTGGCTGTAGCGAGGAGGTCACACCCGTTCCCATTCCGAACACGGTAGTTAAGCTCCTCAGCGCCGATGGTACTGCGTGGGCAACTGCGTGGGAGAGTAGGTCGTCGCCGGGAAAACCTTCGAGGCTGCCCGATTCGTTACGAATCGGGCAGCCTTTCTTTGTAGCAGGCGGTGGTGAGAGTGTGATGGGTCTGACCGCCATGCGATGCACTGCACGGTGGCTAGCCCTCGGGCGCACCGGACATCAGCGAACATGACGATCTGCCAGGCACGTCGCCGCCGGCGACTCGCGAAGCTCCTGCTCATCACTGTCCTGGCCACCGGTTCGGCAATTGCGTGTGCCGAGCAGCAGCCCCCGACGGGACGCAACGTCATCGTGATCGTCGTCGACACGCTGCGCGCCGATCATCTCGGCGTGTACGGCTACGAGCGTTACCCGACCTCTCCCGGTCTCGACCGCTGGGCGGCACGTGGGGCGGTGTTCGACAACGCCTTCTCGACCTCTTCGTGGACACTGACCAGCTTCGGCAGCATCGTTACCGGGCAATTGCCGTCGCGCCACGGCGCCGGTCTGCGCGTATATCTCGACGAAGACAGCAATCTGGCCGACGCGCCGCCTGCGGCGGTCACCGAGACATCCGCGCCGGCGGCCGCCACCGAAGAGACCGCGGATGACCCCGGCGCTGCGGCCGACCTGTACATCGGCCTCGACGAAAGCCTGCCGACGCTGGCCGGAGTGTTCGCCGAGGCGGGCTATGCCACCGGCGCCGTCACCAACAACGTCTTCCTGGACCCACGATTCGGGGTGAGCCGCGGCTTCCAGAGCTACGACCATCTGCCGCGCGACGGTCGCCGCGGTCGCCACGCCGACGAGGCCGTCGACGACGCGCTGGCGTGGATCGACGATCGCGGACAGGCGCCGTTCTTCTTTCTGCTGCACCTGATGGATCCGCACGCTCCCTACGAGGCACCGGGGCAGCATGGTGGGCGCTTCTCCGCGCCGTTGATCGCGCAGATCGACGGCCGTTTCCCGGGCACCGAGCTGCGCACGTTGCGCCGCACCGTGCGTCGTCAGCGGCCCGGCTGGGAGCTGTCGGTGCAGATCCAGCAAGCCGTTTACGACGAGGAAATCGCCTTCATGGACGGCGAGCTCGACCGGTTCTTTACGGGCCTGGACGGGCGCGGCCTGTTCGAGGATGCGGTCATCATATTCACTGCCGACCATGGCGAGGAGTTCTGGGATCACCGCCGCTTCGGGCACGGACGGTCGATGTTCTCCGAGGTCGTTCGGGTGCCGATGATCGTATGGGGCACAGAAGTAGTCCCCGGTCGCGTCGCGACACCCGCATCTCTGGTCGACGTCATGCCGACGACGCTGGAAGCTGCGGGCTCCCGGGCCCCGGATGACTTGGCGGGAGAGTCGATGTGGCCGGTGATCGTGCAGCCAAGGGCATCGACGGCGGCACGCGGGCGCCAAGCGCGTCCTCTCTACCTCGAACGGACGCGGGCGCAGGGCGACCTCATGGCCATCGTGCGCTGGCCGCTGAAAGCCATTCTCAACGACAACACCGGCAGTATGTCGTTGTACGATCTCGTCGCCGATCCACGGGAGCGCAACGACCTGGCCTCGACGGATCGCGATCGTGTGCGGCAACTCATCGGTGAGCTCAACGCGGCACTTCTGGCCGCCGAGCAAGGGGCTGGTGAACGCGGCGTGGTGACGCTGGACGACGAGGTAATGCGCGAGCTGCGAGCCCTCGGGTACGTGCGTTAGCAGGCCGCGGCGAAAGTGTGATGGATCTGGTCGAGGCGAAGAGGGGACATCGGCGGCGCACCGGCGAAATCACGCTGCTGGTGCTGTTCGCCGTGCTGTTGTTGGTGTCGTCGGCGCGCGGCCCCGACTTCGCGAACTACGAGGATTGGGCGGAAGCGGCGTTCACGCTCGATCTGGCGCACGCCGACACGGCGACCATCTCCCCCTTGGGCGTGCCCGTGTTGATGTGGTCTCACGGCAGCGGTTTCATATTCGCCACAGGACATGCGGTTCTCGGGTTCCTGGGAGACATCGGTCAGACTTCGCTGATCGTCGGCTGGCTCGCCTCGTTGGTCTTCTGGGCGGCGATGCTGCGCATCCTGTGGCTGACCGGCGGTGGCGATCGCACCTTGCTCCTGCTCGGCGCGGGGATCGCGTTTCTCGGCACGCACGCCGGCTACTACGCGCACGTACATGCTTCCGAGTCACTGGCGATGGCGGCTGTCGCCGTGCTCGTGTGGAGGGCGATCGAGGAGGGCCCACCGGACGCCTGGGACGCCTTGCTGCTGGGGGTGACGTGCGCGCTTCTGATCATCATCAAGTCGCATCTGATTCTCTACAGCGTCCCCACGCTTCTCGTCTTGGCCGGGCGCGGACGCGCCGCTCGCCACAGTGCCGGCCGCAATCTGGCGCTACTGGGCATCTTCGGCGTACCGCTGGTCGCGGCGGTGCTGCAGACCGGTTTCACGAATCGTTGGATGACCGGGTCGTTCCTGCAGTCGTCGTACATCTTCGGCGATAGCGGGTTTCGTAGCTTCGACTTCGCGGCACCCCAGATCATGGCCGTGCTCACGCATCCGTGGCACGGCTTGCTGAGCTACCACCCGTTGTACGCGGTGGCGATGGTGGGGCTGCTGACCGCGGCGCTCACCGCGCGCAAGTCGGAGGTCCGTGTATTCGCTGCTTGCGGTGCCCTTGTCGTGGTTGCGGAGGTTTATCTGCAGGCTGCCTGGGTCGCATGGTGGTTCGGCACGGCGACCTTCGGCATGCGCGGGTTGGCACCGGCGAGCCCGTTGCTGGTGGCGGCGCTGGTGTGGCTCCTGGCTCGTTGCCGCGACCGGTGGCCTTCGGCCTTCCCATGGCTTCTGGCGGCAACCTTGGCCTGCTGCCTGTGGTCGTTCTCGCTACTGCTGCAGGGACCTACCAACTTTTACGACTGGTCCGAGCTACTCGCCGCACAGGTCGCCCAGCGTACGTGGTTTGCCGGTTTCGCGCCGCTCCTGGCATTGGCGTTGGCGGTGAGCGTCGCGCTCTTGTTGCGCCGCACCGGCAGCCGATCCGGCGACAAAACGTTGTGGGTGGGCGCGATCATCCTGGCGGCCTTCGCCATGACCCATCTGGTCGTCGAGGCGACGCAGCGGCCGTTGCGCGAGCTCGGCACTTTGGTTGTGCTCGGTAGCGTTGCTGCCATCGCGGTCGGCGTCGGGCTGGCGGCGCTCGCGGCTGGGCTGCGACGGACCCTGCTAATCTCCGCAGCTCCGGTGGGCGGCGCCTACACGTGGGCGCGGGCCGTGGCGGCACTGGCGGCACTGGTCTTTTTCGTGCTGGCGTCCGTGTTGTTCGCTCGCCTGGCAGTGTCGATCGAAAGCGATATCGGCGCCGGTCGCCGCCCGCAAGCGGAGTACGAATTCGTCAACACGTTCAGCGTCATGGATATGAAATACACTTGTGGCGAGTACAACGAAGTTACCGGATTCGAGGCCCAACGCGATGCCCTGCGCGATTTCATGTTGCGCCAGCCCGGTATGACCGCCCGTCGATTACGGTGTTGAAGGTCCATCTCACGGCCATCGTTGTATTCGCCGTCTTGCTACTTGCTGCGGCCGACGGTGGGCCCGACATGGCGATGTACCTCGACTGGGCCGGCGTCGCGGCTGCGGCCGGCTTCGCCGACGCCAACACCTACACCGTGTCACCGCTGCGTATCCCGGTGCTGCAGTGGGGGCACGGTACGGGCTTCGTGTTCGCCTCCGGTCACGTCGTGTTGCAGGCATTGGGCGACACGCGCTCGAGCGCCCTGCTGATCGGCTGGCTCACGATGCTGGTGTTCTGGGCGGCGCTGTTGCGGATTCTCTGGATTGTGTCGCACAAGAGCCTGCCATTGACTCTCTTCGGCGCCGGCGCCGCGTTCCTCGGCACCCACGCCGGGTCGTTGTCACACGGACACGCGTCGGAATCGATCGCCCTGGCGTGCATCGCGGTGTTGGTGTTGTTGGCGTTCGACGGGAGCGCCCGGTATCCGACGACAGATTTCGTGCTGGCGGCATCGATGGTCGCAATTTTGATCACTATCAAGTCGTACCTGGCGATTTATGCGCTCGCGCCGCTGTTGTTGATGGCGCAGCGGGAATGGACACGAACACGAAGCCGTGGGCGCGTCGCTGCGCTGGCGGGCGTTGGTGCGCTGCCCGTTGTGCTCGCCATCGCCCAGGTCGGGCTGGTGAATCGCTGGATGACCGGCTCGGCGCTGCAATCGCCGTACATGTTCGGCGACGAGACGTTTCGGAGTTTCGACTTCGCCGACCCCGAGCTCATGGCCACGCTGCTCCACCCGTGGCATGGCTGGTGGGCCTACCATCCGCTCAATGCCCTAGCGCTGCTGTGTTTGGTTTTCCTCGCGGTACGCAGCGAGACGCTCGAGCACCGTGTTTTCTGGAGCTTGAGCGGCGTGTTTGTTGCGGCGCACTTCTGGTTGCAGGCGTCGTGGGTGATCTGGTGGCTGGGGCAGGGGACCTTCGGGTCGCGCGGGATGGCGCCATCCGCGGTGGTGCTGGCGGCGGCACTGGTCGGCGCGCTCGCTTTGCTTCGCGAGCGGAGCCTTCCAGCGTTCGGGCTGGTGAGCGCTGTCGCCATGGCGGCGAGTGTGTGGTCGTTTCTACTGCTGATGCAGGGGCGTACGAGCTTTTACGACTATGGCTCGTTGCTTGCCGGCCAGCTCGCCAGCGCCTGGGCCTTGGCCAGCTCCATCGAGGGCGTTGCCGTGGCCGTCGGCGTGCTGATCGTGTTCGGCCTCTACCGAGGCGTCTGGAGACCGCCGTCGAACGGCGTGGACTGGTTGGCGGGCGCCGCGTGTCTGCTCGTCGGGCTGAGCCTCGGCTACTTGCTGGCGCGTGTTGCCGCGCGCCCCGTTGCCGAATCTGTGACGCTGGTCGCCACAGGCGCCGCGGTCGTGGTCGTTGCTGCAATGCTGAGGGTCGCCGGCACGGCGATGTTCCGGCGCTTCGGCGACCTTGCTGCGGCGGAGGCTCCGCGTCTCGTGCTGACGGTGGCCGCGACGATGCTGTTCGTGGTCATGACTGCGTTGTTTGTGCGGCTGGCCGTCGACGTCGAGCAGCGTATCGCGGCGCGCCTTGGGCCGGGGAAGGTCTATGCGTTCGAGAACACGTTCAACGTGAGGGACATCAGGCAAGGCTGTCACGAGTACCGTCACGCCGACGAGTCATTTCTTGACAAGCGCATGGCGTTACGCAGTTTCTTGATCCGCGAAAGCCGGGGTGCGGCCGCCCTGATCTGTTGAGCAACGGCTCCCTGTTGGCGTCGGCGCGGCACCGGTAGCGGCGGCGACGGGCCGCCTGAGCGTGTTCCGCATCCGCTAGACTGAGCCGATGGTTTCTTCTCGGCCTATGCGCGCGTCTTGCGCCCCGATGCGCCGGTGGCGCTGCACCGGACTCGCTGTCGGTGCCGCGGCGGTCTTGGCAGCGTGCGGTGGCGCCGCTGAACCGGCCCCGCTGTTTGATTTCGTTGCCGAGCTGCCGTTCGCCGAAGTCAAGCAAGAGACGGCGGTGATCGACGTCGGCACGACCACCGGCCGCGAGCATCTCGTCGACGGCTGGTCCGGCGTCGATCAGAGCGCCGGCGACGCCAACTTTGCCTGGGGCCTCGGTTTTGCCTCGACGGTGGAATTCACCGTCATCGAGCCGCGTGACCGCCGCCTCGTGCTGCGCGGCCGACCGTACGCTCCCGACGGATCCGCGCCGAGATGGTCGCTCGGCGTCGCGGTGAACGGACAGCCGGTCACCGAGTCGGCGTGGCCGCCGGAGACTGAGCAGTTGGAGGTTGTTGTCCCCGAGGCGGCGCTGCGCGACGGCGACAACCTGCTGACCCTGAGCTACGTGCTCGACGGGCGAGGCGACGATCCGTTCGCCGCCGCGGGCAACGCCGCAGCCACGCGCGACACCGTCGGCACGGCAAACGCCGTTGCCGTCGGACGCAACGATCAGTCCCGGGCCGTGGCGTGGGACAGCATCGAGATTCGCGAAACCCGTCGGCACGGGGAGGTCGCAGTCATCGACGACACGTCCATCGAGCTCCCTATCCTGACGCGCATCGATTACTACACGCGGGTTCCGGTGGCGGCGTTGCTGAGCATCGCTCAGGTCGGCGCCTGGGGCGATGCCGAAGACATCGTGCTGCGGGTCGAAATCGAGGCGGCCGGCGCCGCCCAGCCGCGGCGTCACTACGCGCGTTTGCCGGTGGACGGGCCGGTTGAAATCGAGTTGCCGGCCACCGGCACCACGCCGGTGCGGATTTCCTTCATGCCTACCAGTGCCACCGCCACCGGCGAAGCCGGCGTCACCCTCGCCCGGCCGCTGCTGCGGTTGCGCGACAACGAAGCATCTGCGCCCGCCGGCGCGACGTCGACAGCCGGCCACGACGTCGTGGATCGGGCCGCTGCCGCCGCGCCGCGACCCGACGTCATCGTGTACCTCATCGACGCGTTGCGCCCCGATCATCTGGGCGCCTACGGCTATCGCCGCGATACGTCACCGAACCTCGATGCGTTTGCCGCCGGCGCCGTGCTGTTCGACAACGCCATCGCCAACTCGGCCTGGACGCGCAGCGCCGTGGCCTCGGTATTTACGGGGTTGTACCCGCGGTCGCACGGCGTGCTCGGCCGCGACGACGCGCTGCCGCCCGACGCGACAACGCTGGCCGGCTTGCTGCGCGACGCCGGCTACAACACCGCCGCGGTTGCCACCAACGGCAACGTGTCGCCACCCTTCGGCTTCGACACCGGATTCGATAGCTGGGAGCAGCTCCCCGAGCAGCGCACCGAAGCGATCCACCAGTACTCCGACATCGCCACCGCGCGCGCCCTCGAGTGGTTGGCGGCGATCGAAGGCGGGGCGACCGGCACGGGAGGGGGCGCAGCAGGCAACGCGACAGGCGCAGCGCAGCGCGCCCCTTTCTTCCTGTACGTGCACACCACCGACCCGCACGAGCCCTACACGCCGCCGAGCCCCTTTCGGGAGCGCTTCGTGCAGCCCTCGGATCACGGCCTGTTCCGGCCGCTGCAGGAGCGCGTCGATCCGGCGCTGGCCGCCGACCCGACGCTGACGCGCGAGCAGATCAACCTGGATTTCATCGACCTCTACGACGCCGAGATCGCCTTCAACGACGCCCAGTTCGGAATTCTCATGGATCGGCTGCAGGAGATGGGCATCTATGACGACGCGCTGATCGTCGTGCTGGCCGATCACGGCGAGGCGTTCCTCGAGCATGGCAAGTGGGGGCACGGCACCAGCTTGTACGCCGAGCAGATCAATATTCCGCTGCTGGTCAAGCTGCCGCTGCAGTGGGTGGCGGCAGCCGCGGCCTCAGGCTCCGAGCCCGCTGCCAACGTCGACAACGGCATGGCTGCGAGAATCGTCGCGCTGAGCCAACAAATCGACGTGCTGCCGACCATCCTCGCTGTCGCCGGCGTCGAGATTCCCTCCCATGTACAGGGTCGCAGCCTGTTGCCGGCGATTGTCGGCGACGCTCAGGTTCACGACTCGATCGTCGCCGAGCTGGAAATGGACGGCCGCTCGATGGACGCCTTGCGCACCCCGGAGCTCAAGATCATCCGCTACGCCCCGGCGCTGTACCACGGCGCCAGAAGCGAGCTGTTTGACCCGATCGCCGACCCCTCCGAGCACATGAACCTGAGCCTGCGGCGCCCCGTGTTCGCCGGCTACCTACTCTCGCTTCTCCGGCGCGCCGGGTTCGCGCACGTGCAACTTTTGGCCGCCGCTCGCGGCACCCCCAGCGAAGAGATGCTCGAGCGCCTGCGGGCGCTCGGCTATATCCGCTGAGCAGAATTGCTAGCGTGCGGCGGCGGCGGCCGACCTCCCGCCAGGCGTGCGTTTCAGTTGTCGATTTTGCGCGTCGCTGTGCATCTGTTGCAAGAGGTGCGAGCCGAGGTTTTTTTCTCGCCAGCGATCTTGCTAGTGTGGGCGCCAGTCGATTTGGGAGAGTTGCGGTTCCCGGGCCTCCTGGGGACGTATGTGTATCTCACACATAAGGAGGGGCAATGTCTTTTCGTCAACAGTTTGTTGTGGTGTGCCTGGCCGTTGCTGTGATGATCGCGGGTACCGTCCCGGCGTTCGCCCAGATGATCAGGGTGTCGGAGTTCGACTCCGCAGTGGGGTCGGATGCGGCCGTCGTCGGTCACGTCGTGGACGTGAGGGCGGCGTGGGACAACGACGCGATCTACACCTACACAACCGTCGAAGTTATGGAGACACTCAAGGGTGGAGTCGTCGGCCGAATCGTCATCAGAGAGATGGGTGGGTAGGTCGGGAACCTCGGCATGGCCGTAGGTCATTCGGCTTATTACGAGCCTGGCGAGGAGGTCTTGGTATTCTTGGGTCGTTCGGATCGCGACAACCATCTCGTGACCTACGGCGGTTGGCAGGGCAAGTGGGCGATCGAACGAAGCGACGAGAACCCTGAGGGACGGGCGGAGCAAGGCTACTATGCCGGGTCGTTGATTGGCTCGCCCGGCGAGCAGGAAATGGTCGTTTCCGACTCGCGGCTGCTGCAGCCACTAAAGGCCGAGATCATGGCGTGGGGGCGGCTCGAGAGCCGGCAACTCAGGGAGCGTCAGCCGGAAATCATGGAGGGTCCGACGGCAGAGACGCTCATGGACTGGGTCAACTCTGTAATCGGCGTCGCCGATACCGATGACGGCTTCATCGCAGACGGCGAGGGCAGGATGCCCTCGATCGACCCCGCGTGGAATCCTCGCTGGACGGACGTATTGATGGGCAACACGCACCCGAACGTTGTCCACAAGAGGGGCGATAAGAGCAGCTATCCCGACAAGGGCAGGGCCGCGGCCCGGAACGGGGCCGAAAGTTGGAACGGCTTCAAAGCCAGCTCCTGGGCCGTCGATGCCAGAAACGGGAAGTTTTCGAAGGGTAAAGGATGCTTTAAGTTCCAGAACACTGGCAAGACTCTTCAGGCTTTTGGGGACAAGTGCAACGACGCTCAGAACATCGGGGTCATCCTCGCGATTGGCTACGTCGCCTGGCTAGACGTTGCTGGAGTCCAGGTCGAGGGTGAGCCGCTCCACGCGAATTTCCACAAGGTGGTCCACGGGGGGACCATCACCAACAGCGACGATTCCTCTCCGGGTATCCAGCAGATCTTCAAGAGCGCGAGTTGCAACGAGAGCGTGCAGAGGCACGAGAATGGCCACGCGAAGGGCTTCGGCCACACGAACAAGAAGTCGATCATGAAGCCCGTCATCTCAAACAAGTGCTTCGCCGCGCCACTGCCAATCACCAGGTTCGACAAGAGGAACGGGCTGAGGAAGTATTACCCGAAATAGAACGGGATAGGCGCGGCAGTACTGGCGCGAAGACAGCCAGGAACGGCGCGAATGCCGAGAGTGCATAGCAATCACGTGTGGGAGCTACTGTCCTCGTGCGCCGTGTCTGGTGCCCGGCTCGTGAGGTTTCCGTCCGCGGCTACTGCAAATACCCCAACGCCTTGAGCTTGGCGATGGTGTCGGCGTCGAGGTTCTCGAACGAGGCGTTGCCGACGCTGGCCAGGAAAGCCGCATTGCGGTAGCGGGCGAGCTGCAGCGCCTGCCGTAGGTAGCGCATCTCGATGGGATGGTCGGCCGATGCGTCGGCCATTTCTCCGGGATCGCCGGCGAGGTCGACGAACGTGGTTTTGTCGTCGAAAGCGTTGAAGCGGAGCTTGCGGTCGCCCCAGCGCAGCGCGTACTCGGGTCGCGGTCTGCCGGTAGGTGTGGCGTTGCCGCGTGTGTAGGCGTAGAGCACGCGGTCGGGTGCGGCGCCGTCGAAGACCACAGGCATCAAGCTCATGCCGTTGTAGCGAGCCCGCTCGCTTTCGATGCCGAGGGCGTCGATCAGCGTCGGCGCCAGGTCGATCAGGCTGACCGGCTGCTTGATGACCGCTGCGAAGCCGCTCGCCGAAGCCGGCCACTTCATGACCAACGGCACGTGGATGAACTCCTCGAACAACCAGCGTGTGTGCAGGAAGCGGCCGTGCTCGTTGAAGGCCTCGCCGTGGTCGGCGAGAATCACGATCAAGGCGTCGTCATAGCGGCCGGCGTCGCGGAACGTTTGCAGCAGGCGACCGACCAGATGGTCGACGTAGGCGACGTTTTCATCGTAGCGATCGCGCGCGTAACGGGTGATGGTTGCGAGCTCCTCCGGGTCGCTGATTTGTTCGTCGAGCTTGTTCAAGCGCGGCGCCGAGATATCGAAGCCCGCGGTGCTCCAGTTGCTGCGCGAGCCCATGAACGGCGCCGGTGGCTCATAGGCAGCGTGCGGCGGCAGCAGGTGGATGAGCGCGAAGGTCGGCTTGTCGTCGACGAACAGCTCGTCGGCGCCGGGCAGCAGGTCGCGATCTTCCTGCACGTCGCTGCGCACCTCGGTGAACGTCGCGAAGCCACGGCGCAGCGTGGTGTTGATGCGGTAGACGTTGTGCTGGCTCCATAGCACCGTGTGGTAGTCGGCCTCCATGAGCAGCTCGGGAAAGTTGACCACCGGCTCCGGCAACCGCGATCCCCAGTGCTCCATGCCCACCGCGTCCGGTGTCATGCCGGTGAGCAGTGCCGGTACGGTTTGGCCGGTCCACGCAGACGGTGACCAGGTGGACTCGAACCGGGTACCGTCGCTCGCCAACGCGGTGATCGCCGGCGCCAGCTCGGCGCCGAGCTCGCCGGCATACGAGTCGTAGCGCGCCGCGTCCATCAGGATGAAGATCACGTCGGGGCGCCCCAAAGCGCCGGAACGTGGCGGCGCCACCAGCTCGCCCGGGGCGTCCGGAAAGCGGGAAGTGTCGATGAGCGGGGTCGTCATGCCGAGTCGCGACCAGCTCACCGTGCCGTTCGTCGAGCCCCAGGCGCGCACGCGAAGGCGCACGAGCTCGCCGGCCCACTCGCCGAGGCTGACCTCGGCTTCGATCGTAGCGTCGTCGTTCGGTCTGAACGACGCGTTGAATATCTCCCGGCTGGCGCCCTCGTTTTCGACCTCGATGATGGTGTGGATCTCGCCGCCGTCGTCACCGTCGAAGGCAGCAGTCACCGCGCCCTGCACCGTCGTGTCGCTCGTCGGCGCAACAACCAGTTCAAAGAAGCTGTCGGTGCGCATCTCGATCGTGGTCTGGGCGTGGTCGGGCGCTGGCGCCAGTACGAGCGCCTCACCCGTGCCGATTTCGTCATCCGCGCCGGCCGGTTGCTCGTCTGCGGCCGTACCGGCAGCGGCGAGATCGTCGACGTCTTCCTGGGGATCGGTACCGATCGGCGCCATGCCGGCGGGGTCGTCTTCGGCGGCGTCGACGATTTCTATCGGCTCCGGCGGCGCATCGAGCGCCATGGCTCCGGCGGGTGGGCCACCGGGCCGCACCAGCGCCACGTCGGTGACGCCGTCGGCCCGCGGCGCCCGGCCGCCCGGCCGCCGGATCTCGAGACGCCGGAACTGGGCGGCGAGATTGCGTTTGTCGCCGCTGTCGGGGTCGTAGTCGGCCGGGCGAATCGAGTGGCGGAAGCGAAATGTCACGTCGTTCCAGCCGTACTCGATCCGGTCGCCGGGCAACTCGAACTCGTAGTCGTGCCAGCCTTGCTGCATGGGCTCCGAGATGATCTCCTCGCCGTTCAGCTCGACGTGGATGATCTGTGTCGGCGCGCCGTCGTGGGCGTAGGGTCGGGCGCGTGCCACGAGCGTATGATTGCCGGGGAC
>CBDUXW010000036.1:0-12281 GCA_965371275.1 uncultured bacterium
GAAACTCGATTTCGTCCATGTGGTTGGCGTAGGGAGGGCAGAAGAACGGCGGCGGCGCGCCGGATGCGTCCTTCTTGTCGGGACGCTGCGTGCCCGACAGCAGCTGGTGCATCTCCTCCTCGGTGTAGTTGCGGGTCGACTCGGTGAGCGCCGGCATTAGCTCGTCGGGCGCCGCGTTCGGGTTGCGCTCGCCCCCCTTGCCCTCCTCTCCGTGGCAGGCCCAGCAGGCGTAGCGCTTGAAGACGTGCCCACCCATGTCGGCGGGCTCGCCGCCCAGAAAGAACGCCGCCCGCATCTCCCATATCTGCCCGGCCTCGTCGTCTTGCCCCTGTAGCTGCTCGAGGAAGGCGGTCAGGGGCTCGATCTCTCCGTCCGAGAGGTCGAAGTTCGGCATGAACGTGCCGGCCTTCCATGCCGCTGGGTCGTGGAGCCAGACGCGCTCCCATGCACGCTCCTTGCGGAGGCCGAGCCAGGTCAGATCCGGGCCGACGAAGCGGCCATCGGCGCCGATCCGGTGGCAGGCGAGGCAGTCGTACTGCTCGAAGATCGCTTCGCCCTTTTCCGCGGCCGTCATGTTGGAAGCCACGATAGAGTCGGTGTCGATGTCCCGCCGCATCGACGTCAAGTGCGACACCGCCATCTCGTACTGTTGCTCCGTGAAGGGGAACGTCGGCATCTTGGTGCCCGGCTTGACCTGCTGCGGATCCGTCAACCAGTCGCGAATCCACTCCTCGCTCCGCCGGTTGCCGAGTTGGTTGAGGATCGGCCCGACCGTACCCCCGCCGGCGGCGACCGTGTGACACGTAGTGCACGCGGAGGTGCGGACAATTTCGCTGTTGAGAAAGGCTTCCTGCGGCGTGTTGGCCCATCGATCACTTTGGCCGTTCTGTGCGAAGAGCAACGTCGATGAGACGGTCACCACCAGCATGCCGCCCAGCAGCGCGGCGCCCATCCCGATGACGATGCGGGAGCCGATCGGCTTCCGTCTGGAGGTGTCGCGCCGAGCGGATCTCATCAGCGTGGCAGTATTTCGAAGTCGACAGTGGCGATGCCGCCATCTGTGATCGTGACGGTCTTCTCGAGCTCGCCGAGGGCCTCGTGCCAGGCGGTGATCGTGTACGTGCCGACGGGGATACCATCGATGCGGAAGTTGCCCTCGGCGTCGGTGACGGCGAAGAACGGATGGTCGACGAAGACCACGTAGCCCGACATCCACTCGTGGATGTCGCACACCACCCTGAGCGCGCCGGTGCTGGAACCCAGCGGATGAGCCAGGTCCGTGAGAGCCGGAGGTTGGGCGCGATTGAAAGCCGTTTCTTCACCGAACCAGCCGTGGATGTTGTGCAAGATGCCGTCGTTGTTCTTGATGTTCAGCGTGACGCCGTCGGGTTCCGCAAACACCGCCTGCACGTGCGGCCTGTATTCGCAACCCTGCTGCTCGATCGTGACGGTGTCGGAAGGCTGGGCACCGGTGGGGGCAGCGACCCCCTCGATCTTGACCACGACGTTGGCCAGGCCACCGGAATCGGCGATCATGAACATCTCCGACTCCTTCTGTGCACCGCATACAGCGTGGTCCTGGGTGACTTGCGTCTTGCGCACCGGCGGCCGGTCCTCGCCGAAGAACAGCCGTCCCTCGACGCTGCCCAGCACCTCGGCGACGGGAGCGCTCGTTCCTTCGTTGACGACAGGAGCGCCGGATTGGTCGGCGCCGCACGCCACTGTGGCAAAAAGGAGGAAAACGGCAAGGCCTTTCGGCTGACAGCGCATCTTCATCGAACAACCCCTTCATTACCTTGTCGGCAAGCGGCCACGAGGACACGGTTCGCGAGCAGTCGCGGCCGGTGCTGTTGTATCGGAAACGAGACCGACGGGTCAGCTTAAAGGACGACCGACGAGAAATTCCGGGGCGCCGGCCCCGGGGTGTAAGAGCGGATACAGGCCGCCATCGCCTCACCCGGGGCACCGTCAAGTTCACAACCGGACGCGCACAGTTCGGTGCTGGACACCGCGTCGCACAGCCACCGTCGGCACCGACTGGGCTGACATCGCCGCCGCCGGGTACCTTGCATCTGTGTCCCGGGTGGCGTAATCAGAGCCATCACACTTTCACCGTGGCCGGTTAGAAGGGCCGGTCACAGACGGGAGGAGATCACGATGTTCCGCATGCGACGCACGGACATTTGGCTATCTGTGGTGTTGTTGGCGCTGATGTCGGCGCCGGGCCTCGCCTCGAGCGCGGTGCCGGGACCAGGCTCGAGCCAGGAGGGGACCGAGTCCGGTGAAAACGTTGTCGTCATTCGCACCGGGACCCTGATCGCGGATCCGGCCGGCGAGCCGGTCGCCAACGGGATCATTGTCGTCCGCGGCGACCAGATCGTCGCGGTCGGCGCCGAGCAAGACGTCGATGTGCCCGACGGCGCCGAGGAGATCGACCTCGGCAACCTGACGGTATTGCCCGGCCTGATCGACTCCCATACTCATCTGGACACCGGCGGGTTTTTCAGCGCCCAGCAGCCGTCGCTGCCGCTGGCCGCGATGCGCGCCGCCGCCGCCATGAGGCGTGCCGTCGAGGTCGGCGTCACGACGATGCGGGTGGTCGCCAACTTCGGCTTCGTCGACGTGGCGTTGCGCGACGCGGTCAACGAAGGTCTCATCGTCGGCCCTCGCGTAATTCCTGCCGGTCACGCGTTGAGCATTCCCGGTGGGCATGGCGACTTCTGGAGCTTCCCGGCCGACTTTCCCATGCAGGACATGTACAGCCCGCTGAACGGCTTCATCAGCTCGCCGGCGGATGCCGAGCGCGCCGTTCAGTTGCAGGTCAAGTACGGCGCCGAGGTGATCAAGGTCAGCGCCAGCGGTGGGGTCGGGTCACCGATCGACTTTCCCTTCCAGCAGCAGGTTTCCCCGGCGGAGCTCGAGGCCATCGCCTCCATGGCGCATCGTCTTGGGCTCAAGGCCACGGCACATGCCGAGAACGCCGCCTCCATCAAGGCGGCGGTGCGAGCGGGCTTCGACTCCATCGACCACGCCTCGGAGCTCGACGACGAAGCGATCCGGCTCATCCAGGAAAACGGCACGTTCCTCGTGCCGACGCTCTTCGTGGTCGTGAATCTGCTGGAGAACGGCGAGGCGATGGGCATACCGGCCAACGTCCTGGTGAAGGCGCAGCAGCTCGCCGACAAGCACTTTCCGAGCTTCCAGAAAGCCCACAATTCGGGACTTCGGATCGCCGCCGGGTCCGACATGAGCTACGCGGCGGATGGAGGGACGCTCATCGACGAGCTCAGGAGCGAGGTCGACTACGGCATGACACCGCGCCAGGCGCTCATCACCGCTACGGTCAGCGGCGCCGACAACGTGGGTCTGGCGTCGTCGATCGGCAGGCTCGAGGTGGGGATGCAGGCCGACTTGATCGCCGTGACCGGCGATCCGCTAGGCGACATAAACGCCCTCGACAATGTCGCCTTCGTCATGCGCGCCGGGCAGATCCTGGTCAGCACGGTCGAAGGCGTCTCCACGGACGCCGGGAGATGAGCTCCATGGACCGGCGCACGTTTCTTCATGGGCTCGGAGGTGTCACCGCTGCCGGCTTGAGCGCACCCGAGTTGGAGGACTTCTCGGCAGGCGTCCGACCGCTGAACCGGACAGCCGCGCGCGGTACGCGGCAAGGGCAGCGGCGGCCTCACGTCGTCGTCGCGGGCGCCGGTATCATCGGCGCCTCGATCGCCTATCACCTGGCGGCGCGGGGCGCGCAGGTTACCGTTCTCGAGAAAGCTCGCCCGGCCGCCGGGGCCACCGCGAATTCGTTCGCCTGGCTCAACGCCACCTACTCGAAACAACCCTGGCACTACCACCTCATCCACCGTTTCAGCCTGGACGGGTGGCGCGAGCTGCAGCGGCAGTGGAACGGGGAGCTACAGGTGGAGTGGGGCGGTAGCCTCGAGTGGCACCCGGATGCCGAGCGCGGCGCCCGGTTGCGCGATGAAGTGCGCAGCCACCTACGCTGGGGTTACGCGGTAGAGCTTGTCGACGAGCGCCGGTTCCGCGGCCTCGAGCCCGACGTCCGGCCAGGTCCGATCGCCGCGGCTGCGTGGTGCCGGCACGAGGGAAGTGTCGATCCCGTGCACGCGGTGGAAGTGTTCCTGCGCAAGGCCGAAGAACGGGGCGTGCAAGTTTTCTATCCCGCCGAGATCACCGGCATCGACGTCCGCGACGGGCGCCTGCGGGCCGTGCAGTCGAGCACCGGAGAGGTCGCCTGCGACGTGCTCGTGGTGAGCTGTGGGGTAGACACCCCGGCGCTCGCCGCCATGGCTGGATTCCAGGTGCCTCTCGTGGACTCACCAGGCATGCTCGCCCACACGAAGCCACAGTCGCGGCTGATCAACCGCACCGTGCTGGCGCCCGGCGCCCACATGATTCAGAGGACCAACGGCAGCGTCGTCACCGGTGCCGGCTTCGGCGGTTCGCCGACCACCGACAACTCCCCGGAGATGGGCCGGCGTATCCTCGGCGAGGCTGGCCGCTTCCTTCCCGCACTCGAGGGCGCCGAGCTCGACCGCGTCACCCTCGGTTGGCGGCCCATGCCCGAGGACGGCTTCCCGATCGTCGGCTTCCCGGAAGGCTCGCCGGGCGTGTATCTGGCCGTGATGCACAGCGGCATGAGCCTGGCGCCGATCATCGGCCGGCTAGCGGCTACCGAGATTCTCGACGATGTCGATGTCGAGCTGCTCGAGCCCTTCCGGCTGTCGCGATTCTGATCGCCGGACGACCTGCAAACGTAGATCACGCGATCAGAAGGTGGATGCGCCGCGCTTCGAATAACGATCGTGTCGGCGGCCTGACGGCAGATCAGGTCGCCCTCGTGACGACATTTGCGCGCCGTGCCCCCCAGCGATCGGCAACCTCCAGGAACCCGTCGATCTCGGCCTCGTTGTTGAACAGCGCTGCGCCGACCCTGATCTGTACACCTTCCTCGCGCAGGGTGACCTTCACGGCCGCTTCGTCGAGCGATCGGCGCACGGTGTCGGGGTCGTGCTCGTGCTCGAACACGACGATGGCGGAGCCGTTCCCGGGTGGCGTCAGCAGCCGGTGACCCTGGGCCGTCAGGCCTTCGTGCAGGCGCCGGGCGAGGGCCACCGTGTGTCGCTCGATGTTGTCGACACCGACGTCGACCAGATAGTCGAGCGCGGCGCCGAGCTGGTAGATGGCGCCGAAAGCCGGCGTGGCATAGATGTACTTGCGGGCGTCGCGGTGGAGCTCGAAGTGAAAATCGGGGAGCTCGCGGGCGATGTTGAGCGAGCCGGCCCGGTCGGGCTCGATGGTGTCGAGAAGTGCGGCGCGCACGAAGAAGGGCGCCACGCCGTAGCCGCCGAGCAGCCACTTGTAGGGTCCCGCGGTAAAGAAGTCGATGCCGGTGGCGCCCACGTCGAGCGGCAGCAGGCCCATCCCCTGGATGGCGTCGGCGTAGAGGTAGGCGCCGTGTGCGTGGGCCAGCTCGGCGAGGCCCCGCAGGTCGTGGACGTAGCCGTTCTGGTGCGACACCCAGGCGACCGATACAAGGCGCGTGGAATCGTCGACCAGTTCCGCGAACTCCTCGGGAGTCGCGGCCCCGTCGTTGCTGCGAACGATGCGCAGCTCGACGCCACGGGCCTCGGCGAGGCCGCGGTAGAGCGCGTAGGTGGTCTCGTAGTGGAGGTCGTCGATGACCACGTTGTCGCCGCTGCGAAGATCAAGCGATCGCGCCACCAGGTTCTCGCCGGCACTGGTGGCGTCGAGGATGCCGACCTCGGCTTCGGTCGCGCCGACCAGCCGCGCGAACTTCTGCCGTACCCGCGTGGTCTCGGCCAGCATGTCGCCGAGCGATATCGGATTGGCGGCCTTCTGCTGCCAGAAGGCGTGGCCGGCGTCGATTACCTGCCGGGGCGAGGGCGTGATGTAGGGCGAGTTCAGATAGGTGAGCTCGTTGACGACCGGAAAGTCGCCGCGCACACCGAGGGGGTCATCGGCCGACTGGATGCGCTTCGTCGGCCCGCGCGACGCGGCGCGTGACGCCGGTTCTTCGTTGCTGATGCCGAGGGGCGCGATGAGGCCGGCTGCTGAGGCCGACCCGAGAAACTGGCGGCGCGTATAGCTCACTGGTTCCCTCCCATAGCTCTTGACCCCGACCTAGGTAGTTTTTCGCTCGGACGAAGCGTACCTCGCACCGTATCGGACAATTGCCATTCGATCACGCTTCTGATTGATTTGTGCCGATTCATCTGTTCCACAGAGGAAGGCACTTGAGCGAAACGGCACAGAGCGCAGTCCGCGTCGCGGCATGGAGCGACCTCGAGAACGGCGAGCCCGCCTACGCGCTGGTGGCGGACGTCGATCTCGTCGTACTGCGCTCCGGCAGCGAGATTTCGGTGTTCTACGGCCGTTGCCTGCATCGCGGCGTTCTGCTCGCCGATGGCCGCGTCGATGGTGATCGGCTGGTATGCGGCGTACATGGCTGGAGCTACGACCGCGACACCGGGGTGACGCCGCGCGGCAAAGTGCTTCCCCGTTTTGCGGCGTGGGTAGACGAGGAAGCGGATGCCGTCATGGTCGACGAGGCCGAGGTCGAGGCATGGCGAACAGAGCACCCGCAACCGTACAGGCGCGACGAATATCTGGGCCTCTACGCCGATCCGACGGGTACGGCCTTGGAACCCTACAACCGGAGCATCCAGAACCTCGCCGCGCACGGCCTCGACAAGGTCGGCCACCACGGGCCGGTCTCGGCGATGGGTGTGCCGCTCACGGAGCTGCCGCGGTGGGACGACCTGCAGATCGTCACCGCTCAGCTCGCCCGCAAGCCGCTGCTCGACGACGTCGACGTCAGCACCGAGCTGATCGTCGGCCCGACGGCAACCAAGCCGCTGCGCCTCGAAATTCCGCTGTTCGTGAGCGACATGAGCTTCGGCGCCCTCAGCGCCGAGGCCAAGGTCGCCTTGGCGACCGGCGCCGACATGGCCGGCACCGGGACTTGCTCGGGCGAGGGCGGCATGTTGCCCGCGGAGCAGGAGGCCAATTCGCGGTACTTCTACGAGCTCGCCTCGGCTCACTTCGGCTGGGATCTCGACAAGGCCGCGCGGTGCCAGGCGTTTCACTTCAAGGGTGGGCAGGGCGCCAAGACGGGCACGGGCGGCCATCTGCCGGGCCACAAGGTGTCCGAGAAGATCGCCGAGGTGCGCGGCCTCGAGCCGGGGCAGGCGGCGATAAGTCCCGCGACCTTTCCCGACCTGACCACGCCTGAAGATTTTCGCGAGATCGCCGAGCAAGTGCGCGAGGCCAGCGGTGGGATTCCGATCGGCTTCAAGATCTCGGCGCAGCACATCGAGGACGACATCGACTTCGCCCTCGAGGTCGGGGTCGAATACATCATCCTCGACGGCCGCGGCGGTGGCACGGGCGCCGCCCCCGAGCTCTTCAAGCAGAACATCTCGGTGCCGACGATCCCGGCGCTGGCGCGGGCGCGGCGCCACCTCGGCAATTCGCGCGACGTGACGCTGATCATCACCGGCGGGCTCCGCACCGAGGCCGACTTCGTGAAGGCACTCGCGCTCGGCGCCGACGGCATCGCGCTCGCCAATTCGGCGATTCAGGCGATCGGCTGCCTCGGCATGCGTGCTTGCCACACCAACGCCTGCCCGGTGGGGATCGCGACGCAGCAGGAACATCTCCGCGCCCGGCTCGTGGTCGACGAGTCGGCCCGCCGATTGCGCAACTGCCTCACGGCGTCGGTGCAGCTGATGCAGGTGATGGCTCGTGCCTGCGGGCACGAGCATCTGAACCAGTTCGAGGTGAATGATCTCACGACGTGGAGCCGCGACATGGCCGCCCTCGCCGGAGTTCGCTATGCGGGTGTCGATTGGCCCCGTCAGCGGCTTTTTGGGCGTGTTCGGCGACATCTACATCTCGATGCACACTAGTCGCCTCAGGTGAACTACCATGGGCCGCAACCGGCCGGCCGAACGGTTGGGAGATCGCGCACCAGGCCACTCTCTACGGGGCATGGGATGTCGAATCTACAGACCAGATCTGCGGCGCAGGTGGGATGGTGGAGCGGATCCGCCGCCGGTGTGCAGGCCGCTTCCGGCAACCTCGCCGAAGGCTTGGCCCGTGTAGGACGCCCCCTCTACTTGCTCGACGCCGGCGACGCGCTCGCCTTCACCCACGAGGGCCGCGCCGAGCTGGGCGTTGACCAGGTCGTGGACGGTCTTCCACTCCTTGCCGTCGCGCCCGCGTGCCGACCTCGACATTTCGGTTCTGCGAGCTTCGCGCGCGACCATGGCGTGAGCTTCTGCTACCTGACCGGGGCCATGGCCAACGGAATTGCTTCAGCGGAGCTGGTCGAGGCAATGGGCCGGGCGGGAATGCTCGCCTTCTTCGGCGCCGCGGGGCTCGGTCCGGGCCCGGTGGAGGACGCCATCGACCGTATTTCCACGCGCCTCGGCAACCTGCCCTGGGGCTTCAATCTGATCCACAGCCCCTACGAGCCGCGACTCGAGGAGGCCGTGGCCGACCTCTACGTGCGCCGGGGAGTGAATCGTGTGTCGGCGTCGGCGTACATGGATCTGACGCTACCCCTGGTGCGCTACCGGCTGCATGGTATCCACGCCGACGCGGCAGGTCGGATACTGACTCCGAATCGCATCGTCGCCAAGGTGTCACGCATCGAGGTCGCACAGAAGTTCTACGGCCCCGCCCCCGCCGACATGGTGGCGGAGCTGGTTGCTCGCGGCGAGCTGACGGACGAGCAGGCCCGTATGGCCGAGTCCGTGCCGGTGGCTCAGGACCTGACCGTGGAGGCGGATTCAGGGGGTCATACGGACAATCGGCCGGCGATCGCTCTGTTTCCCACGATGTTGGCGCTACGCGATCGGCTACAGGCAGAGCACGGATACGCTGATTCCTTGCGGGTCGGGGCCGCGGGGGGCATATCAACGCCACATTCAGTGGCCGCGGCCTTCGCGATGGGCGCCGACTACGTGATGACGGGGTCGGTCAACCAGGCCTGCCGGGAAGCCGGGACCTCCGACCCGGTTCGCCGCATGTTGGCGCAAGCGGAGCAGGCGGACGTCACCATGGCCCCCGCTGCCGACATGTTCGAGATGGGCGTCAAGTTGCAGGTGCTCAAGCGCGGAACAATGTTTCCTATGCGAGCGCATCGCCTATATGATCTGTACCGGGTCCATGCGGGGATAGAAGACATTCCCGACGACGAACGGAAAAACCTCGAAGGCACGATTTTTCGTACCTCACTGGACGAGGTCTGGTCCGCAACGCGCAGCTTTTGGGAGCAGCGTGACCCGGCCCAGGTCGAGAGGGCCGAGCGCGATCCGAAGCATCGGATGGCCTTGGTTTTCCGCTGGTACCTCGGCATGTCTTCCCGTTGGGCCAATAGCGGTGAGCCAGGCCGCGAGATGGACTATCAAATCTGGTGCGGGCCGGCGATGGGAGCCTTCAACGAGTGGGTCCGGGGCAGCTTTTTGGAGCCCTGGGAGGGTCGTCGCGTAGTCAGCGTCGCCCACAACATGCTGTATGGAGCAGCGGTCATAACCAGGGCCAACGCTTTGCGAAACCAGGGAGTCGAGCTTCCCGCCGATAGTGTGGACGTCCGCCCACGGGAATCAGACAAACTCGAGGAACTGCTGTCTTGAACGATCGGAACGAAGATCGGGCCGCGACCCAGTCGCCCATCGCCATCGTAGGGATCGCGTGCGTCTTCCCTCGGGCGGGCGGGCTGCAGGAGTACTGGGCGAACATACGCGACGGCTTCGATGCGATTACCGAGGTGCCGGACGGGCATTGGAAGCTCTCCGACTACTTCGACGCCGACCCCAAGGCGCCGGACATGACCTACGGTCGCCGTGGCGGATTCCTCGATCCGGTCGACTTCGAGCCGATGGCGTTCGGTATCTCCCCGCGTGACCTCGAGGCAACGGACACAACGCAACTGCTGGGCCTGCATGTGGCCCGGGAGGCGCTGCGGGACGCGGGGTACGGCCCCGAGCACCGTGACTTCGACCGCGACCGCACCAGCGTTATCTTGGGAGTGAGTGGGACGTTGCCCCTGGTAATTCCTCTGGGAGCGCGCCTCGGTCACCCGATCTGGCGCCGGGCCCTGGAAGAGGCCGGAGTCGATCCGGAGACCAGCGAGGACGTAATCCAGCGCATCGCCGAGGGTTACGTGCCATGGCAGGAAAACTCCTTCCCGGGGCTCTTGGCCAACGTTGTGGCAGGGCGCATCGCCAATCGACTCGACCTGCACGGCACCAACTGTGTGGTCGACGCCGCCTGCGCTTCGTCGCTGAGTGCCGTCCACCTCGCGGCCCTCGAGCTCGAGGCCGGCCGTGCCGACATGGTCCTCAGCGGTGGGCTCGACGCGTTTAATGACATCTTCATGTACATGTGCTTTTCGAAGACGCCGGCGCTTTCGGCCTCGGGGAACGCACAGCCGTTCAACCAGGACGCCGACGGCACCATTCTCGGCGAAGGCGTGGGCATCGTGGCCCTCAAGCGCCTGGCCGACGCGGAGCGGGACGGCGACCGCATTTATGCGGTGATCAAGGGATTGGGATCGTCCAGCGACGGCAAGGGCCAGGCGGTCTACACGCCTTCCGCTGAGGGGCAGGCGCGAGCGCTCCGGGCTGCTTACCGCAACGCCGGAGTGAGCCCAGCCACCGTCGAGCTGGTCGAGGCGCATGGAACCGGGACCCGCGTCGGCGACGCCACCGAGGCCCAAGGCCTTGCGACCGTGTACCGCGAGGCCGGCGACGAGGGAACCTGGTGCGCGCTCGGCTCGGTCAAGTCGATGATCGGTCACACCAAGGCGGCGGCGGGGGCGGCGGGCCTGATCAAGGCGGCGATGGCGCTGCACCACAAGATCTTGCCGCCGACCATCAAGGTCGACACCCCCAATGCGGCAGTTGCTCCCGGCGAGACCCCGTTCTACGTGAACACCGACAAGCGGCCCTGGCTGCCGCAAAGCGATCATCCGCGCCGCGCCGGCGTCAGCGCCTTCGGCTTCGGGGGCAGCAACTTCCACTGCGTGGTCGAAGAGTACGAGTCGCCGGCCGTAGAGACGGACTGGGACGGCCGCGTCCAAGTACTCGCCTTCTCCGCGAACGACCGTGCCACGCTCACGAAGCAGCTCCAGGACTTCGACTCGGAGTGTGCATGGGACGAGATCCGCGGGCGGGCCGCCGAGAGCCGCGCCCACTTCGACGTGGCCGCGGCCGTGCGTCTGCTCCTGGTCGTGGAGCGCGACGGCGCACCCGTGGCCGACATGATCTCCCGGGCCCTATCGCAAATACAGGACGAGCGGACGGCCTGGGCCACGCCGCAGGGCATCTACTTCGGAACGGGCGTCGCCGCCGGCAAGTGGGCGGCCTGCTTCCCCGGCCAGGGAGCGCAGTACGTCGGCATGCTGCGGGAGCTGGCGTGCCGTTTTCCCGTGGCTGCCGAGATGCTGGCCGCCGCGATCGAGGTGACTCCGGAGCTGGCCGAGAGCATCTACCCGCATCCCGTCTTTGATGACAGCTCCCGCACCGAGCAGGAAGCGGAGCTGCGGGCGACCGAGATTGCCCAACCGGCGCTCGGCGCGGTGAGCCTCGGGGCGCTCAAGGTGCTCGAGCAGTTCGGGCTCTCCCCGGACGCCACCTGCGGGCACAGCTACGGAGAGCTCGTCGCGCTGTGTGCGGCGGGTCGACTGCGTCCCGTGGAGCTGTACGAACTGTCGCGGCGCCGCGGCGAGCTCATGGCCTCGGGCGACGGCGACCGCGGCTCGATGCTGGCGGTCGCGGCCGAGCTGAGCTGGGTCGAGCAGTTCCTCGATACGCACGACCTCGACCTGGTCGTCGCCAACCACAACGCGCCCCAGCAGGCGGTGCTTTCAGGGGTAACAGACGAGATCGAGCGGGCGCAGGACCTGCTGTCGCGTGAGGAAATCAAGGCACAGCGACTCCCGGTGGCGGCCGCCTTCCACAGCAGCCTGGTGGCGCCGGCGGGCGTTCCCTTCGCCGAGAGTCTGGCGAGCTTCGAGCTGACCGGCAGCACCGTACCCGTGTACGCGAACGTCACCGGTACGGTGTACCCGGAGCGCTCGGCTGATGCTCGCGACGTCCTGGCGAGGCAGCTGACCTCTCGGGTGGACTTCGTGCAATGCGTGCGGTCGATGTTCGACGACGGCGTGCGCACCTTCGTGGAAGTGGGACCCGGGCGCGCGCTGTGTGCTCTGATCGACGAGATCCTCG
>CBDUXW010000037.1:0-12221 GCA_965371275.1 uncultured bacterium
ACCGCCGCCTGTTTCTTGCCTGCCTTCTTCTTTGTCTTACGAGCCGAGGCGGTTCCTGATGTTCGCTTTGTTTTCGTGTTTTTTCGCGACGGACCGCCGCTTCTTGCCTTCTTTTTTGCCTTGCGGGCAGTCTTTTTTCGCGTCGACGTACGCTTGGCCATCAAAAATACCCACCCCTTCGGTCCACCCAGACCGTTCCAGGCACTCTTATCGCCCCCGCGCGGCCACAAGTCAATAGCAGGCGGCGGCAAAAGCCCTACGGATCGGGCGACGGCCTGCTCGCGGGCTGCCGCGAGCCGTCGCCCAGGATAGGCTATGCAGTTCATGAGCTTTCGCGAACGACGGGCGTTTTGGGGCGAGTTGCAGGGCAATTTCGAGCAAACGGGGGCCATTCACCCCTCTTCTCGATTTCTGGCCCGGGCGATGGCCGGCCCGTTGCGCCGGGCGCGGCGCGGCGCCGCCGCAAAGGCGCTACGGATCCTGGAGATCGGGCCCGGTACCGGCGCGGTTACCCGTGAGATCGCCCGCAGCATGGGCCCGGCCGACACGCTCGACTGCTACGAGATAAACGCCCGCTTTGTGCGTTTCCTGGAGGCGGAAGTTCGCAGCGATCCCGCGTTCGGGGACGTCGCTGACCGCATCACCATCCACCACGCGCCGGCCCAGGAACTGAACGCCGAGGCGCCCTTCGATTTCGCGATTTGCAGCGCCCCACTCAACAATTTCGACGCCGACACGATCTCGGCCATCCTCGACACTGCGCTCGCTTCGCTGGCGCCGAGTGGCAGCATGACATTCTTCGAGTACGCGGTGCTGCCGGCGATCAAGAGGACATTCTCGAGCGGCGCGGCGCGGCGCAGGATGACCGCCGCACTCGCCGCCAAGCAAGCCCGCTTGGCGCGTTACGGCCGCGGCTCCACCCTCGTCATACGCAACCTGCCGCCCGCCCGCGTGCACGAGCTCGTAGGTACCAACGGCGACGGCGCGACGTAACGGAGCCCACCACACTTGCGCCACGGCCTGCTCTCAGCCCGCGTATCCCAGCGCCTTCGTGCTGCGGGCTAGGCGTCGCGAATTTGATCCAGTAGCTGCTCGATGTCGGCGGTGTCGTTCCAAACACCCGGCGACACGCGGATGCCGCCCTCCCGTAGACCGACGGAGATTCCGGCGGCGACACACCGGTCGTACGCGCGCAGCGTGCGTTCGGGGTCATCGGCAACGATGCGCAGGATCGTCGATCGGTGCTCGGGCTCGAGCGAGCTATCGGGACGAAAGCCGTCGGGTAGATTGTTCAGCAGGCTATCGAGCAAGCCGGTGGAGTGCTCGAAGATGCGCTCGACGCCGATGTCGCCGAGAAACTCGAGAGCCGCGGCCATCGGCATGCCGTTGAGGAACGCCGCCGTCTCGGGCGAGTCCCAACGTACCGCGCCGGGTCGATAGTCGACCTCGAGATCGGTGAGCTTGTTGAAGTCTTCGGCGCCCGCCACGGATTCCCAGTTGACCACCGGTACGGGCAACCGCTCGACCCAGTCGGGGTGCACGTAAAACACGCCGGTTCCATACGGCGAGCACATCCACTTGTAGCCGGCGGCGGCAACGATGGTCGCCTTGCAGCGGCGCACGTCGAGGGGCACAGCGGCCAGTCCCTGGGAGGCGTCGACGACATAGGCGATGCCGCGATCGGCACACAGCTCGCCGATGGCCTCGACGTCGGCCCGGAATCCAGTGGCGAAGTTGACGAAACTCATGGCGACGGCGCGGGTCCGGGGCCGCAGCGCAGCCTCGACGTCGGCGGCCGAAATCCCGCCGGCTGACGCCACCACGCCGACCTCCACACCCTGCGCGCGGAGCGCGAGCCACGGCAAGTAGACAGCGGGGAACTCACCGGACGGCACCACGACGTGGTCGCCCTCGTTCCAATCGATGCCGTGGGCCAGCAGCCCGACGCCCGCGGAAGCACCGGTGCTGACGGCGATTTCGTGGGGATCGCAGGCGAAGAACGGCGCCGCCGCCGCCCGTATGCGGTCCGGCAAGGTGAAGTAGAGGCTGTCGTCGAGCCCCGAGGGGTCGCGCTTGAGCTCCAGGGCTTCGCCCACCGCTTCGATGGCGACACGGGGAATGGGCCCTTGCGTGGCGCCATCCAAATACACGCGCGCGCGCAGATCGAACTGCCCTTTCCAGCCGGTGTCCAAGCTCACGCTCCGCACTCGCCGCCCAGCTCCTCCGGGTAGGCGTCGCGGATCGTCTGCCAAGCCTCCTCCGCGGTATCCACGTACGTCACCAGATCGACGTCCCGGGCGGCGATCGTGCCCTGCTCGACCATGAACTCCATGTCCAGCAGTCGGCGCCAGTATTCCTGCCCCACCATGACGATCGGCATGGGCTCCATCTTGCCGGTTTGAATCAGGGTGAGCGAGTCGAACAGCTCATCGAGCGTGCCGAACCCACCGGGAAACACCACCAACGCCTTGGCGCGCATCAAGAAGTGCATCTTGCGCAGCGCGAAGTAGTGGAAGTTGAGGCACAACTCCGGCGTGATGTACGGGTTGGGAACCTGCTCGTGGGGGATCTCGATGTTCAAGCCGATGGACTTGCCGCCGACCTCGTGAGCCCCCCGATTCGCCGCCTCCATGATGCCGGGACCACCGCCGGTGGTGATCACGAACTTGCGGATGCCGCCCGCCTGGCAATGCTCCGACACCATGCCGGCGAAGCGACGCGCTTCGTTGTAGTAACGATCTTGGCCGTTCTCGGGCGTGCCGTTCTTTTCGACATCTTCCGGCGACGGCGTGCGGGCGCTGCCGAACACGACAATCGTCGAGACGATTCCCTGCTCGGTCTGCAGTAGCTCGGGCTTCAGTAGCTCGAGCTGCAGGCGCACCGGTCGCAATTTTTCAATGTGTAGGAAATCGACGTCCTCGAAAGCCAGGCGATGCGATGGCAACTCGCTCAACCACTTGGCTTGTTCTTCTGGTGTACGTTTCATGCCGCCTCCTCGATGCTATTCCGAAATGCTACGCACTCGAGACGCCGGCGGCCAGCTTGGGGCTGGCAGACCGTGGTGAAAGTGTGGTGGGTCTGGCAAGTGGGACTTGCGGGCGAGGGCAAGGAGCGAGGACGAGGCGATGCTAGCGTCATCGCGGAGGAGTCGCGACGCCGCCATTCGCCCGCAACTCCCACTTGCCCGTAGGGTACCGCCGCCAAGGGCGCATCTGCGGCGTTGCCACTCCTTGACGATGCGTTAACATCGCCGACGTCGCGGCGCCTTGCAGATGCGCCCTTGGCGGCGGTACCAGACCCATCACACTTTCACCACGGCCTGCTACGTCGAGGGCGCGCTATGCTGCGCCGCGATCAGAGCAACCGATGGTACCCCCGGGTACGGAGCGAGCAGTGAAGCACACGATCGTCGACAAGGCACGAATGTTACGTGGCGTGCCGCTGTTGTCCGAAGTTTCCACGGACGTGCTCGCCGACCTGGCCGCTCTCAGCAGCGTCGAGGAGCATGGGCCCGAAACGACGCTGTTCGAGCAAGGCGACCCGGCCGATGCGTTCTTCGTGGTGGTCGAGGGTACCGTGCGCGCCTCGCGCGGCGGCGGCGAGTCGTTCACCGCCACGGCCGGCGAAGAATTCGGCGCGTTGGCGGTGCTGGACGAGCGCCCACGCGCCTTCACGGCGACAACGCAGAGCCACGTCGAGATGCTGCGTATCGGGGCCGAGGACTTCCTGTACTTGCTCGAGCAGCACTCGGCGCTGGCGCGAGGCGTGATCCGCCACCTGGCGTGGGAAATGCGGTCGACCATCGGTGGGGGCGGCCGCTACACAGCAATAGATCCGGATTAGCAGGCCGTGGTAGCTCCCTGGTCGATCCGACCCACCGAGCGCCCTCTCGCCATGGCCTTGGCCGGCTACTACTTCCTGATCGTCGCGGCGCTGTACCTGATAAAGCCGGCGCGCAACGCGTTGTTCCTGGAGGGGCTCGGCGCCGATCGCCTGCCGTGGGGCGTCATCGTGACCGCGCTGGTCAGCTCCGTGGTGATGGTCGTGTACACCTGGCGAGCGAGTCGTGCCCGACTGTCGGCGGTCATGCACACGACCTTGGGCGCCGCTGTGTTGTGCCTTCTCGGGTTCTGGATGTGGCTGTCACCCGCTGAATCGGCGATGCTGGTGATCTTCTACGTCTGGGTGAAGCTGTACGGCGTGCTGCTGCCGTCGCAGTTTTGGCTGCTGTCGGAAGAGCTCATGGACCCACGGCAGGCGCGCCGTTTGTTCATTCCGATCGGCGCCGGCGGCATCCTCGGCAGCATCGTCGGCGCGAGCACGGCGGGACTCCTGGCGTGGGTGTTCGGCACCCGTTTGCTCATCCTCATCGCGGCAATCGTCGTGCTCGGTGCATGGATCTTGTTTCGGCGCATCGTCGGCCTCGCACCGCTGGGCAGAAAGCACCCGACGACACGACCGTCCCACTTCGACGCCGACGCCACGGCCGCCGGAAAATCGACCTCGAGCGACTCGCGCGACGACCCCGCCTCGGAGACGCCGCCCCACAGCCGTTCGCTGATCGTGTCGATCGCCGGCGTCCTCATGTTGCTCACCATCGTCCACACCATCGTCGACTGGCAGTTCAACAAAGCAGCGGAGCTGTCGATCGCCGCCACCGACGGGCGCGCCGCCTTCTTCGGACTGTTCTTCGCCATCGCCGGGCTGCTCACGCTGGCGGTGCAGTTGCTGGTGACGGGCTTCGTGCTGCGCTTTTTCGGCATCGGCATGGCCCTGGCGCTGCTTCCCGTGGCCCTCGCCACCGGCGCCTTCGGCGTCCTTCTGTACCCGGCCTTGTTGAGCACCACCTTGGCGCGCGGCGCCGACGACGCCCTGCGCTACTCGGTCGATCAGTCGGCCCGCGAGCTGCTGTTCCTGCCCATCGCTTCGGCGGAGCGACGACGGTGGAAACCGTTTATCGACGTGATCGGCCGCAACACCGCGAGCGGCATCGGCGGCGCCGTGATTCTCGCCGTCATCTGGATGGTGAGCGATCCGTCGGCAGGTGACGGCTCCTTCAGCGCGGTCCGTGCGCTGAGCTTGGTGTCGCTGGCTGTGCTGACGGCGTGGGGGCTGTTGGTTGTGCGGGCGCGCCGACAATACGCCGACACTCTCCAGCACTTGCTGCGGGTGCGCGACCTCGACGTCACCCAACTCGCCCAATCGCGCCTCGACGCCGGCGCCCACGAAGCCATTCGCGAGGGCCTCAGCAGCAACGACCACGACACCGTGCAGGCGGCAATCGGGCTCGCCGAGCACACCGATCCGGGAGCGTTCGTAGAGGAGCTGCGGGCGCTGCTGCGTACGTCCGACGATGCGGAGCTCAAGGGCCAGGCGTTGCACCTGCTGACCGAAGCGAGAGACGAGTCAGCGCTGACCGAAGCGCTGGCCAACATCGACCAATCCGATCGCGAGCTCACCGCCGAGGCACTAGCCTATGCCTGCGCCACCGGCGACCCCGAAGCCCTCCGACGCATCGATGCCTACCTCGCCGGCGACGACCCGCTACTGGCCACTACCGCGGCCGTGTGCCTGCTCGAACATAGCGATCCGGACCAACAAACGGAGGGCGTGAAAATTCTGCAACGGGCCGCCGCCATCGATACGAGCCACGGCGTGGAGCTCCGCGTGACGGTGGCCGACATCATTCGGCGTCAGCCGGAGATCGTGGAGTTGCAGTCCGTGTTGAAGACCTTGTTGGGCGATGAGGCACCGCAGGTGGTCCGGGCGGCACTGGCCGCGGCGGCGAACCATCGCGACGGCAATCTCGTAGCCGCCATCTGCGAAGCAGGGTTGCAGCGCACGGTGCAAGGGGCCGCGATACAAGCGCTGCAGGTCATGGAGGCCGAATCGACCGGTCCGCTCACCGGCATTCTCGCCGACCCGCGCAACAGCCGCGTGCAGCGGCGCTTCGCCGCCCGCGCACTGGGAAGGCTCGGCGGATCAGTGGCCGCGGAGGGGCTCATGGCCGGCCTCGTCGCCGACGACCGGAGGGTCCGAAGCGCCGCACTCAAGGCCCTCAACTACATGCGCCGGCGCGGCGAGCGACTGCACATCGGTCGCGATCGCGAAGCCGCTGCCATCCACATCGAGTGGCAGGACTACCTGTCGTTACACCGGCTGGCTGCCGGACTCGGGGCGCCCGGCACCGACTCGCCTACGGCTTTCGTGGCGACCGTAGTATCCGAAAGGCTGCAGGAAGCCGAGGAAAGGCTGTTTCGATCCCTGGCGCTGCGACACCCGATACAGGCCGTGTTCTTCGCCTATCGCGGCCTCATCACACAGGACGCCGCCGCTCGCGCCCACGCCATCGAGTTGGTCGACAGCATCGTGGAGACGCCCGAGCGACGAACACTCGTGCGCCTTCTCGAAGCAGATGACCACGTGGCGTGCGGGCGCATCGCGGCGGCAGAGCTCGATCGCGACGTGCCGAACACGGACGCCGCGCTGCGCGAGTTGCTAGATCCCGGAGACCCGTGGCTGGCGGCTTGCGCGGTGCGGGCCCTGGGCACCGATAACGCCGGCCTCAATACGGGCATGCGGCAAGATCTTCTGGCACACGCGTACGCGCCGCTCTCGGAGTTGTTGTTGACTGACGTGTAAGATTTCGGCAAGCCGTGGAGAGATTGATGGCAACAAGTACCGTCGAGGACTACCTCAAGCAGATTTACCAGGCCCAGCAGGCCTCACCGGACAAGCGCGTGTCGACCGGACAGCTCGCCACGGCGCTGGACGTCGCTCCCGGTACCGCGACGGCGATGGTGAAGACGCTCGCCGACTCCGACCTGGTGGAGTACGAACCCTACGGTGGAGTGCGACTCAGCCCGGCCGGTGAAAAGTTGGCCAGCCACGTGCTGCGCCGCCACCGGCTTGTCGAGTTGTTTCTCGTCGAGGTGATGGGGATGGACTGGAGCGAGGTCCACGGCGAGGCCGAGTTGCTCGAGCACACCGTGTCGGAGCGTCTACTGGCGCGAATCGACGACATGCTCGGCAACCCCGAGGTCGACCCCCACGGTGATCCGATCCCCACTGCCGGCGGCGAGCTGGCACCCACCGACCACGCCGACTTGACGACATGCCCGATCGGCGAGTCGCTGCGCCTGGCCCGGGTAACCGATCAGGAGGCCACGTTCCTGCAGCGCATCGAAAGCTACGGGCTCGTGCCGGGCGTGGCGATCGAGGTCGTTGCCCGCGACGAGCAGGCCGACGTCGTCGAGATCTGCCCACGCGACGGCGACACGGTGAGCCTCGGGTTCCGCGCCGCCTCGAAGATTCAGGTAGCGCTGGAGGAGTAGGCTAGCGTGAAGCGGCGGCTCTCACCGCCGCCAGCAGATCCATCGCCGACCAGCCGCTGACACCGGGAAACGAATCGGCGAGCCGGCCGCGCCGGTCGATCACCGTGGTGCCGAGGCTGTGACCGACACTGCCGTCGTCGCGGCGCCACAGCACCAAACCCAGGTTGGTTGCCAGTCGCGCCGTGGTTTCGGGGCTGGCGTGCGCGAGGCGCAACGACTCGTCGATGCCGGCTTGCCGTGCCCATTCACGGACGATCGCCGGAGTGTCGTGATCCGGGTCCACGGTGATCGCCACGAGCTCCACTTCGGCCTGCAAGTCCGAGCGCAGCGTGCGCCGCAGCTCGCCGAGACGCTGCAGCAGGGTGTGGCACAGCGCCGCATCCGGACTCCGCGTCTCGAAGAACGTCACGACGATGGTCGTGCCGCGCAGGTCCTCGAGGCGCAACGGCACGCCGTCGATACCCGCCATCTCATAGCTCGGCAGGCGGGCGCCGATGGCCAACGGTTTCACGTCCGGACGGTAGTAGAAAAGCCCTGTCGACCGATCGCCGCTTCCCGAGTCCGATTCCCCGCCCGGGGTCAACGCGTCGATGTCGTGGTCGCGCGGCCCGATGGGTGTACAGGCGGCGACGACCAGCAAGCACGTTGTCACGAGACGCGCCCCGACGGTGCCGGCGCCGCGATGAGTCGGCACGTCCATCACGGCCTGCCTGCGTCCTCAGCGCCGCCCGAGGCCGAGCTCGGGAAGCGTGATGACCGCCGCACCGTCGACGTATCGACGCACGGTCGAAGGGTTCACCATCGATTCGAAAACGGCGCTGACCTCCGCCGAGTCGAGGGGTTGTTCGCCGTCGGATGCCGACTGCAGACGTTGCCAGAGAATTGAATCGAAAGAACCCGGTTTGCCGCTCTCCTGCCATTCGAGCGACAGGATTCTGAAAACGAGCTCCCCGCGCACGTAGAGCAGGTCGCGGAGGTCGTCGCCCGACTCGCTGGCGTTTCGCAACGACCCGGCGCGGGCTCCACCCATCTCGCGATAGCGATCGTACGCATCTCGCAGGCTGCCGTCGGAGCCGGAAGCGCTGAGGGTACGCGCCGCCACTGCGGAGCGCCTTCCCATGTGCTCCGCCCAGCCTTCCGAAAGCCACGACAAGGGCTGGCTGATGGGCAGGCCCCACGGCACGTAGAGATGGAAAAGCTCATGCCCCAGGAAAACGGCGAGCATCTCGAGAATCGTGCGATTGCTTTGCGGCGCGTTGGGCCCCGTGCCGGCGAACAACACCAGCGTTCGATCCCACACCATGCCGGCGGTGCGCACCCCTTGGCGTGGGCGCACACGCGGCGGCAGAGGAGTAAAGACCATCAGCGCGGCGGCGCCCGGCGGCGGACCCATCTCGCGAAACTGAGCGGTGGCAATTTGCCGGGCGTAATTCAGCACGCGACTGGCGCCGACGGTCCAGTTTTGATGAATCGCGGCGCGTAGGCCGCTGGTGCGGTCGACGTCGTGAACTTGATAGGGACCGACGGCAAAGGCGCTGAGCGCCGGATGGTCGAGGACACGGAACGTGTTGAGCGCCGTCTCAGGGGCCGCCGAAACCCCGCGCCAGCCGTCCGGTATCGACGCCGGATCGAAACGGACCGTGGCCTGTTCCACTTCCCCGAGAGGACGGTCTTCAGGCACCAGATCGATCGCCGACGGGCGGTCGTAGAAACGCGCCAGCACATCGACGCCAAGGAGCATGAGGTGCTCGCTCGAAACGCTGCTGGCGCGGTGGTACGCCGCCGCCGGCGGGGCGCCGACACGAACGTTGTAGGTCAGGGTCCAGCCGTCCTGGCCGCCGACGTCGACTTGATAGGCGACCTCACCGACCTGTCGTATCGCCAGGGGAGCACCGGTTTGTGATCGTGCCGCCACCGTGTCGATTCTTCGGGCCGTGTCCTGGCCGAGCGGGCTCGATCCAAACCCGACCCACACCGTCGGGCGGGGACCACCCGAAACCGCAACGGCGACACTGATGCCGTCGGCAGTGGTCTTGATGAGGTAGTCCAGGCGGGCCGGAACGTCGATCGGAAGGATCCCGCAAGAGGCGCAAAAGACCGCCGCGGCGAGCCCCGAGATGATGCCGCGGCGACCGGTTTGACGTTTGGCGGGCGGAGCCGCATGCTTACGGCGCGGCGAGCAGACGGCGGTGGGCGACACCTCGCCGGCCATTCGCGTGAATCCACAATCGACCTGATTTGTTGCCGGAGATTTCATGTCCACGAACGCGCCCGAAGTAGCCCAGGACCTCGATACTCTGAGCATCAATACTATCCGCACGCTGGCGGCGGACGCTGTACAAAAAGCCAACTCCGGGCACCCGGGTATGCCGATGGGCACGGCCGCCATGGCGTACACGCTGTGGACGCGCTTCCTGCGTTTCAATCCCCGCAACCCCGAATGGGCGAATCGCGATCGCTTCGTGCTGTCGGCGGGTCACGGCTCGATGTTGCTGTACTCCCTGCTGCATCTGACCGGGCACGACCTGTCGCTTGACGACCTCAAGGAATTTCGCCAGTGGGGCAGCGCGACTCCCGGCCACCCGGAGTACGGGCACACGGCGGGCGTTGAAACAACCACGGGACCGTTGGGACAGGGGTTCGGCAACGCCGTCGGCATGGCTCTCGCCGAGGCCCGCCTGGCGGCGGAGTTCAATCGGCCGGGCCACGAGATCGTCGATCATCGAACGTACGTCATCGCCGGCGACGGCGACATCATGGAGGGCGTGCAGTCGGAGGCGGCGTCGATCGCCGGGCATCTGGGGCTGCATAAGCTCACCGTGCTCTACGACGACAACCGGATCACCATCGATGGAAGCACCGACCTGACCTTCAGCGAGGACGTCGGCAAGCGCTACGAAGCTTACGGTTGGGACGTGCGCGAGGTTGAAGACGGCAACGACATCGATGCCATCGAAGCCGCCATCCGGGCGGCGAACGACAACAACGAGCAGCCGTCTTTCATCTGTATCCGCACCAACATCGGCTACGGCAGCCCCAATCGCCAGGACACGTCGAAGTCGCATGGCGAGCCGCTCGGCGAAGAGGAGCTGCGGCTGACCAAGGAGAACCTGGGCTGGCCGGCCGATGCGACGTTCTTGGTTCCCGACGAGGTCGCGGCCCACTTCGGCGCGGCCGTCGAACGCGGCGCCGCGTGGGAGGCCGCATGGACGACCCGGGTGGAGGCGTACGGCAACGAGTATGCGGCGGACGCGGGCGAGCTCGAGCGACGACTGAAGGGTGAGCTGGTCGCCGATTGGGACGCCGACCTGGCGGTCTTCACACCCGACGACGGCCCGATCGCGACGCGGGCCGTGTCGGGCAAGGTGCTCAACGCGGCGGCCGCGAAGCTCCCCGAGCTGCTGGGAGGCTCGGCGGACCTGGCGGGCTCGAACAAGACCGACATCGACGGCGAGGGCGACTTCGAGCGCGGCACCTACGACAATCGGAACCTCCGCTTCGGCATCCGCGAGCACGGGATGGGGGCGATTCTCAACGGCATGGCGCTGCACGGCGGGATCATTCCGTACGGTGCGACTTTCTTGATCTTTTCAGACTACATGCGCCCGTCGATTCGTCTCGCGGCGCTGATGCAGCAGCGCGTCATCTACGTGTTCACACACGACAGCATCGGGGTCGGCGAGGACGGTCCGACGCATCAGCCCATCGAGCAGCTCGCCGCATTGCGGGTCATTCCGGGGCTCGTCGTGTTGCGACCGGCGGACGCCAACGAAACACGCGAAGCCTGGCGGGTGGCCATCGAGCAGCAGTCGACGCCCACCGCTCTCGCCCTGACTCGGCAAAAGCTGCCGGTTCTAGGTGGCGAGGCGGCAGGGTTGGCGAGCGCCGAGAACCTGCGTCGCGGCGCGTACGTGCTCGCCGAAGCTCCCGGCGGCAAGCCGGCGTTGATCCTGATCGCCAGCGGCTCCGAAGTGGCGATCGCGCTCGAGGCGTGGCGGGCGCTCACCGTCGACGGCATCGCGGCTCGTCTCGTTTCGATGCCCTCCTGGGAGCTGTTCGACGCGCAGGACGAAGAGTACCGGAACAGTGTGTTGCCACCGGGCGTCGACGCCCGCCTGGCAGTCGAAGCAGGATGTACGTTCGGCTGGCGAAGGTGGGTCGGCGACCATGGCGACGTGATCGGTATTGATCGCTACGGTGCCTCCGCTCCCGGTCCGACGAACATGGAAAAGTTCGGCTTCACTCCCGAGAATATCGAGAAACGAGCACGAGCTCTGCTGGCGCTTTGATTCCGCCGGCCCGAGCCCGCGCCTGTGCTGCCAGATGGACGAAAATCCACTTTGGAGACTTCGCGACCATGGTCAGAGCATCTGGCTGAGCACCCTCCGCCGCCGCCTTGCCGACGGCGGTGACCTGCAGCGCCTGATCGAAACCCGCGCCCTCAGCGGCATCGAATCGGATCCGGAGTTCCTGAGTGGAGCGCTGTCTCGCGGTAACGAGTACGGCGCCCCGCTCCGCCGTCTGCTGGACGACGGGCTCGACGTCGACACCATCGCCGAGCACCTGTTGGCCGAGGAGGCGCGAGCGGCCGCCGAGGTCTTGACGCCGCTCTACGAGCAAAGCGACGGACGCGAAGGGTTCGTCAGCATCGACGTCGTGTCCGGCCGTACCGACGACCCGCAGAGCCTGAGCGCCGCCATCCACAGCGCGGTCGGCCTGATCGAGCGCCCCAACGTCATGTTCAAAGTCCCCGCCACCGACTCGGGGTTCGCCGTGCTCGAGGCGATGACCGCCGAGGGCTACCACATCCACGTCGGGCCGCTGTTTTCCGTGCCGAGCGTTCGGCGGGCGGCAGAAGCGTTCGCCTCGGGACTGCGCCGCCGGTTG
>CBDUXW010000038.1:0-11988 GCA_965371275.1 uncultured bacterium
GGCCGATCACGATGTCTTTCGCCTGGGTCTCCGGAATGCGCAGCTCGGCCTTCAGAAAGTTGGGGTTGACCACGCGGGCCAGCACAGTGCCGGGCGCGACCGACTGGCCGACTTCCACCAAGAGCTCCTGGAGGACGCCGTCGATGCCGGCCTTCACGTTGAGTGCATCGAGGTCATTCATGGCCAGCTCATACTGCCCCACGAGCTGTTGCACCTGCGTGTGCTGTGCATCGAGCTGCGCCTCGATCAAGTCGTCGATGATGCGCAGTCGCTCCTGCTCGATCTCGTGCCGGGTCGACGCCTCGTTGGCGGCGGTGACCCGTAGCTGCAGCTGTAACTCCGAGGTCAACTCCTCGTCGAAGAGTCGCTGCTCGAGGTCGGCCTGCAGTTTCGCCGTCAAGAAGTTCGCCTGTACCTGCGCCGCCGACGACTGCTGCTGCAAGCGCTGGGTCTCGAGCTGCACCTCGAGGTTGCGCAGGTTGGCCCGGCCGGCCTCCAGCGCCCACTCGGCGCTTTGCGCCGCCAGCTCGACGTCCGGATCGGTCATCCGGAGAATTACGGTGTCGGTGGTGACCGGGGCGCCGGGGAGCAGCAATCGCTCGTCGATGCGTCCCGCAGAACGGGCCGTAACGGCGCGAACTTCCTCGGGTACGAGGGTGCCGGCGCCGCGGCGCTCGAGAAGAAGCTCGCCGCGGTGTACGACATCCATCCAGAGAGTCGCGCGATCGACGGTCGGGGCTGCTCGATCCAGTTGTGACAGGCCGTACGTGACGCCGGTGAGGGCCAGCACCACCACCACACCGGTTACGATGCGGCGTACGTTCTTGCCTGAGGTGTCGCGCTTGATATCCATCGGGGCCTCGAAAGGTTCGAGTGGGCAGGTATTCTCACGAACTATCAAAGCAAACACCGTGCCGACTTCGGGGTTTTCGGCGAGATTCGCTCGCGCGACGCCAAAACCCCCTCCTGCACCAGGTCTGCGGGGGATAGTACGGCTGTGCGCGCGGCAGGTTTCGCGACCGTCGTCGCCGTAGCGTCGTCGCTGTTCGCTTTCGGGACGGTCAGATCCCACAAACGGACGTGAATTCGGGGGTTTAGCGGCGATTTGGTGTGTCCGGCCGGCGGTCGTGAAAGTATGGCCGGGCTGCTATGCGTCGCCGAATTTTGACGATGCAGCGGCGACCAGAAGCAGCGCCGCCAGGCCACCGGCATCGCTCGCCGCCCCGGGCATCAGAAGCGCCGCCCCGGCGAGTCCCGCGGTGACGCGAAGCCATACCGGCAGCGGACCGCGCGCGTAGCCCACGACCGCGGCGGCGATGGCCGTTACGCCGGCCACTGCGCTGACGGTGGCCAGCACGATAGCGAACGGCGAGCCGATGAGCAGCAGCTCCGGCCCGTACACGAAAGCGAAGGGCACCAGAAAGCCCGGCGCCGCCAGCGACATCGCCGTAACGCCGGTGCGCAGTGGTGACGAGCCGGCGATTCCGGCGGCGGCGAATGCCGCCAACGAAACCGGCGGCGTGATGTTCGACAGGCAGCCGAAATAGAAGATGAACAGATGGGCGGCGAGCAACGGCACACCGAGCTCGGTGAGAGCCGGGGCGCCCAGCGCGGCGAGCACCACGTAGGCGGCAGTCGTCGGCAGCCCCATGCCCAGTACGATCGAGCCTACCGCAGTGAGCAACAAGGCAATCGGCAGTTGACCCTGGGCCAGCGTTACGATGAGCTCCGACATGCGCAGGCCGATGCCGGTCAGCGACGCCACGCCCACCACGATTCCGGCCGTGGCGCAGGCCGCGGCCACCTGAACCGTACCGGTGGCGCCGGCGATCAACGTACGGCGCCACCGGTCGCCGTTGAGACGGGTCTCGGGACGCAGCATGGCGGCCGCCGCGGCGCTGATCACCCCCCAAAAGGCCGCCCTCATCGGCGAACGTCCGAGTGCCAGGAACAGCACGATGACGGCCACCGGAACCAGCAGGTGAACGCGGCGCATCATGAAAGAGGGCGTCGGCGCATCGGCGGCACGTGTCTCGAGTCGCGCGGCGCCGAGATGAATCGCCATGTACAGCGCCACGTAGTAGAGCAGCGCGGGGATGAGCGCCGCGGTAGCGACCTGCAGGTAGGGGATGTTCGTCCACGTGGAAAGGATGAAGGCTCCGGCTCCCATCACCGGCGGCATGAGTTGCCCGCCGGTGCTGGCGGCCGCCTCGATCGCCGCCGCCAGGCGCGGCTCGAAGCCCGAGCGGCGCATCATCGGAATGGTCAGGCTGCCGGTGGTGGCCACGTTGGCCACGGCGCTGCCCGAGAGCGACCCCATGAAAGCGCTCGCCACCGAGGCGGTCTTGGCCGGGCCGCCGCGCGTGCGCCCGGCCAATCGCCCGGCCAATCCGATCAGCAACTCGCCGCCCCCGGAGGCCTCGAGGATGGCGCCAAACAGGACGAACAAGTACACGAAGTCGGCCGACACGCCGAGCGGTATGCCCCAGATGCCCTCCGTCGACAGGTAGAGGTGCTCGACCAAGCGCGATGTGCTGTAGCCGCGGTGGGCGAGAAAGCCGGGCAAGTAAGGTCCTGCGAACGCATACAGGATGGCGGCGATCGCCACCGACACCAGTCCCCAGCCGCAGGCTCGGCGGGCGAGCTCCAGCACCACGACGATCGCGATGCCGCCGGCCACCAGGTCGGCGGTGGTCGCGGCACCGACCCTACGAACCAGCGTTTCGTGCTGCATCACCAGGTACACGCAGGCGAACAGCGTCGCGCCGATCCACGCGGCCGCGGCCACGGCCTCACGAGTCGACGGTTCGGCCTCGCCTCGCGACGAGGCGCGGATGCCGATGCCCAGGAACCCGAGACAGGCCATCAAGGCCAGGTGCGTCGGCCGCTGTACGAGCGCCGTGTACTTGGAAATGCCGGCGGCGTACAGGTGGAATCCGGCGGCGGCGGCTGCTATGCCGAGGATGAGTTTGGCGCGCATGGCGCCCTACCTTACCGTGATATCTTGGTTTGAGGCGTATTGGCGCCGTGGGAAACTTCGAATCTCGAAGAAGGGTGGTGCGGCGCGGCCGTGCGTCGCCCGACGGAACGGAGAAACCGTGATGACTGACTCCAGAGCAACCATTCGGACGCTTCCGGCGTTGGCGCTCGTCGTGTCGCTGGCAGCGGTTGGTTGCGGCGGCCCTACGTTCGAGCCGGACGAGGCGACGGCCCTGATTCAGGCGCGGTTCCCAGAGGCGGAGATCGAGCTGCGTACGGCGCAGATCGACGAGGACGGCCAGGGCGTCGCCCTCGCCCGCTTCAACGACCAAGTCGTCAGTTTCTATTTCCAGCCGAGCGATGCCGGTTGGGCGCTGAATGCTCTGGATTTCGAGGGTAGCTTGTACTACATCCGCGACCTGGAGCAGATCCAGGCGACCATGCTCAGCATGGTGGAACTGGCCAGCGCGCTGGAACACTACAAGGCCATCAACGGTGACTACCCGGTTGGCGATACCAGCGCCGGTCTGCAGGTTCTAGTCCCCGGCTTCGTGCCCGAGGAGACAGCGTTCGCCGACGGCTGGCAGCAGGACTTCGACTACGAGTCCGACGGTGACAGCTACACGCTCAGGTCGCTCGGCGCCGACAAGACCAGCGGTAGCCGCGACGACATCAACCTCAATGACGGCGAGTTCGTCGGCGCCGACGGTAAGGCGGGGCAAGGCTAGCCCGCGGCATCGATGGCCGCGCGGCTTTCCGGCCACTTCGTCTTAGCGCAGCGCCTTGAAGAACTCGCGCAGCAGCAGGCTGCACTCTTCCGCGGCCATGCCGCCTTCGACGCTTTTCAGGTGCGGCGCGATGCGCGCATCCACCAGATCCAGCACCGATCCACAGGCGCCGAGCCGCGGATCGCGGGCGCCGTACACGACACGTTCGACGCGGGCCAGCGCGATGACGCCCATGCACATCGCGCACGGCTCCAGCGTAACGATGAGTGTCGAGCCCTCGAGGCGCCAGTCACCGAATTTGCTCCCGGCGGCGCGCAGCGCTTTGACTTCCGCGTGGGCGCTCGGATCGTCGTCGTTCTCGGTGGTGTTGTGCCCGGCGCCGATGATTTCGTCGTCGAGGACAACGACGGCTCCTACCGGCACCTCACCCGCGTCGCGGGCGCGCCGGGCCTGCTCGAGGGCAGCCGCCATCCACGTTGCTTCGATCGAGTTGTCGTCGGGTGCGCGCACGGCGCCTGGGCGTCGGGCAGACATTAGAGAGAGTGCGCCGTGGAGGACTCGAACCCCCAGCCTCCTGGTCCGTAGCCAGACGCTCTATCCAGTTGAGCTAACGGCGCGGAGCAGATGCCGGACAGCATCTGACGAAGGGAGGATAGCATCGCCCGGAAGCGGTCACCAACTCTGGACAACTACGGGCCATCGTGCCGTACAATAGGTGCCGCGCACGCCGACATGTGTCATTCACGACATCGACAGGAAAGGTCGCTCGATGCATCAATCACGCCTGCATTTTCTTCACCGAGCGACGATCTTCGTCGCCGTCGTGTTTGTCGTTTCCATGCTTTCCGCCACGGCGCCGCTCGCCGAACCAGGCGCCCAAAGCAGCCAGGAGTCGCAGGAGCACCTGCAGCAGGCGATGGCGCTGCTCACCGGCGACCAACCGGACCCGGACAAGGCTCTCGAGGAGCTCGAGCAGGCGCTCGCGTCCGACGAAAACAATGCCGGCGCCTACTACTACCGCGGTATGGCGTATGGCCAGCTGCAGAAGCTTCCGGACGCGCTAGCGGCGTTCGTACTGGCCGCTGACCTGGCTCCCGGTTACGCCGACGCCCATGTGTGGGCCTGCCGTATTTCCTTCGGCCTCGGCGACTTCGAGACGTCCTGGGAGCAGGCGATTCTCGCCGCCCAGGCCGGAGTCGACATGAGCCAGGCGTTTATCGAGCTACGGCGGCAAGGGACCGAGCCCGATGATCTGGAGGATCGGCTGCGGGCGCCCCGCGTCGTTCTCGGCAGCATCGACACAGAGGCCGTAGCGGCGCGCGACAGCTTCATGGATGGCGGCGCCACCGGCTTTGTCGGTTCGACCGGCGGTACCGCGCGCTTGGCCGACGCCCAGGCGGGCCTGCACGAGATGCGACGGATGTTCGGCGAACTGCTGCAGAAATCGCGTGAGTTCGCGGTGGTGCAGCAGCCGGAGTTGGCCGAATACGTACTGTTTTTCAAGGTCGACGAGTTGGGCGAGCGCCGGCCCCGCGGGCTCATCGGCTTCGTGAAGCTACTCGAGGGCGAAAACGAAGTGTACTCGCGGCCCCTACAACTGCGTGACATCGAATCGAAGGGTGACCTGCGCGGCGAAATCGCCCGTTACGTCGCGTTCATGGAGGAGTGGCTGGCCGACGAGCGACGTTAGGCGTCTCGGCGCGCGGCCCCATCCTCGAGCGAGCGCGACCCGGCAGACGCATCCTGTCCCGCGCCCCCTCAGAACTCCAGTTGCCCTCTCCAGGTAAACGCCCAAATCGCGCCCACATCCTGAACGTCGGCGCGCACCAGGTTGAACCTCAGCTTCGTCATGGGGTTCCAGTACCAGTTGAGCCCGAGCGTCAGATTGTCGAGGCGCGTGCCGACGGTCAGTGATTCCGACTTGTCGGCCTCCGGCGCCGTCAGGTCGAGCGCCGAGTAGCGCAACGCGACCTCCCACGCACCGAGCCCGCCGCCGTCGTCCAGGAAGTTGCGATAGGGGCGGATCCGCTGCATCGCGTTGTTGCGGTAGGCGCGGTTCTCGCCGGTGATGAACCAGCTGCCGAAGGCGTACCAGCCCCAGAACGTCGGGTCGCCGGTTTCCTCCGAGGCCACGGGTGCGACCTTCCACTCCGCTTGGGCTGAGAACGGGCCGACGATGGCAACGGTCTCGAGACCGAGCACGGCGACACCGTCGGTTTGCACGATACCGGAGTTGATGAAGCGCGGCGCGAGATGAATTTCGGGGCGTTGGCGGAACACGCGATCGCCGCCGGAGTCGTTCTGAAACGTCGCCGAGCCGCCGACGTGGAACACTTTGCGGCCCTCGTCTTCATAAACCAGCGGGCCGGCGAAACGACCGGTCAGGTTGTAGCGGTCGACGAAGGTGCCGATGCCGTCGCCTCCGGTTTCGCGAAACACGCCGACCCCGTAGTTCCAGCGACCGCCGATCACGTTGCCGTGCAGCAGGAAGCCGGAGTTGCGCTCCGAATCGAAGACGCTGGGTAAGCCACGCTCCAGGAAGGTGATGTACTTGCTGCTGGTGAGCTCTTCGAGGCTGAAGGGTTCCTTCATGTGGCCGATGCGGAACCCGTACTTCGCATGACGAATGCCGAAGTAGAGGTCTTTGATGTTGACCTCACCGCCGGCGAAGTCGAACTGGGCCTTGTACTCGATCTTGTCGTACATGTAACCCGATACGAACAAGCGGGCGCGCCGGAATTCGGTGCCGTCGAGGATCGGGCCGGCTACCGAGTCGGCGACCTCGGAGTCGTCGCCCCAGAACACCCAGTCGTACTGGATGCGGCCGCCGATGCGCACCTGGAACCGGCCGTCGTTGGTTTCCATGCGCAGGCCCTCGCGCCAGAACACGCGGAAACCGCTCGGGTCTTCGTCCTGCGCATGCGCCGCGGCGGCGGCGAGCAGCATCGCCGGAAAGGTGAACAACGTGACGAGGGTTCTTGTGCAGCCCTCGTTCTTCACGGAAATGCGACCCATGGTGCCATCTTAGGCCCCATCGACGAGCCTGGCGAATCGACTACTTGCCCCGCGGAGCCCCGCTCAACTACGCGGCGTCGAAGAACGCCGGACGGGCGATATGTTCCTCGATCGAGCCGGCGAGCTCACGCTGTCGTCTCTGCAGGTCGGTGCCTACCGCGTGGATCCAGGCCTGCGCGAGCTCCGGGTTCGTGGCCAGGACCTCGCGAATCAAGCTCACCGGCGTGCGCAGCACGATGCTTTGTGAGCTCGTGTTGGCGCTGTAAAAGCGATTCGGTTCGCCGAGAAGAGCGACATCGCCGAACGACTCGTACGGGCCGAACACATGGCAATGTACGGCCTCACCGTTCTCAGTGCGATGCTCGAGATCGACCTCGCCGTCGAGCAGCAGATATACGGCGTCTGCGTCGTCGTCCTGACGGAAGATCGTGTTCCCGGCAGGGATGAGCTGGTACTCACTACCTTCTGCGATGCGCTCCAGCTTGGCTGTCGGTAGTCCACTGAGGCGCGAGTTCATCTGCAGCAACGCGGGCTTGACCTTCATAACAACCTCCTCTTCCTACCGGGGAGTTTCACTCGATACTTTGCCCATTCGAGGGAAATGGTTACTGGTTGTTATGACGTTGCAGCGCGCCGAAGTTTCACAAGAAACGGCGCGAACGGTCGAAAACCGGAGGTGGACAACGCGTAATTCCGCGCCGCCGGTTCGGCGGCAGCGCGCGCCGGCGGCGCGAGCGCGCGGCGATGGGCGGTGCGGGGAGCTAGCGGCGGACCACTATCGGTACCAGGCGGAATGCCGGCTTCCGGCAGGCGTGTTCGACCGGATGTGGTCGGCCGCGATTCGGATGAACTCGACGTTGCTGAGATCCTCGCCGGGGCGATCGGGACTGTAGCCGATCCAGCAGTGTGGCTTGCGGCGGCCGTACTCGAAGCGGGCCTCAGCCGGTGGGTCATCCACCGCAGACAGGAAGCCCTCGAGCAGGTACACGGCCTCCTCGAGGTAGTAGCTGTCCATGTCGCCGGTGGCGACGTGGATCTTGCCCCGCAACGCGTCGCCGATGCGCGACCAGTTGTCGCGCAGGTAGTTGTGCAGGTCGTAGTTCTCGAGCCAGTGGCGCGCGACCTCGGTATCGATGGCGCCGCTATCCGGGTCCCAGATGCGCGCCGGATAGCCGTTGTCGCCGACCGGTCCGTACACCGCCTCCCAGATCGCCCATTGGCCGCCGGAGCGGCTGTCGGGTCCGACCGCACGCTCGTAGAGGTTCTCCATGCGCACGGTTGAGCGCACGTTGCCGTCGGGCCGGCGGGCGTTGGGGCGCTCCACCTTCATCCACTCGTACTCTGTGTAGTAGGCGTTGGTGTCCTCGTACACGTTGACGATCTGGAAGTAGTTGAAGTCGACCGGGTCAGGACACCAGCCCCAGGTGCCGCCGTAGATTTCCGGGTAGAAGATCTGCATGGCCAGCGCTTCCCAGCCGCCGGTGGAGCCGCCGGCCAGCACGCGGGCCCATGACTCCGGGATCATCCGGAAGTTCTCCTCGAGGTAGGGGATGAGCTCTTCGTGGATAGCGTCGCCATAGGGGCCGACGTTGGCTGAGTTCACCGAGTAAGACGTGTCGTAGTACGGATTCGCGTCGCGGATGCTGACCGCGATCATCTGCGGCGCCTCGTCCGACAGCCAGAATTCCGCGAAGCCGCTTGAACGGTTGCCGCCTCGCCCGCCGCCGCCGGAACCCGGTTCGCGGTAACCGAACGGCACGCGAGCGCCGGGAAAATGGCCCTGCGAGTAGACCGTTGGGAAGTAGGTGCCGCCATTGTCGTCATAACCGGCCGGCAACAGAACGTTGGCGCCGATGTACATGTCGCGACCCCAGAACTCGCTCAAAACTGCGGAGCGGATCTTCACGAACTTGACCCGCTCGCCGTCGCGCGGATTGCCTTGCTGGAGCACCGCACCGGGCCGCAAAGGTTGGATCGGCGGAATGACCTCGGTGATGGTGAGGTCCGTGGTCGACGAATCTTCGCTGCTGCTGTGGGCGTTACCGGGTGCTCGGAAAATGCTCTGCCCGGCGCCCGAGTTCAGGTGCATACGCAGCACATGGCCGTCGGCGCGCTCGAACGTGGTGTACACGTTGAGGAATGCCTGTAGGAAGTAGCGGCCGCCGCCCGCCGAGAGATCGGGGAAAGCGTCGAAGGGGTAGCCGATTACCGCGTCGTCGTTCGGGTCGAGGGTCACCGAGCCGCCGGCGGCGAGGCCACTGACGTCCATGCCCCAGATCGGCACACCGGTGAGGTCGGTTTGCAGGCGCGGCTCGCGGTCCGCGGAGTGCGAGAGGATGACGTAGACGCGGCCGGTTACCGGGACATCGAGTCCGAGCGCGGCGATTCCGGCGGCTGCCTGTGGGGAAAGCGTGACGCGAAACTTGGGCTGTTCTCGCTGGTGAGCGATGCCGGTGACGCCGGCCGTCGACGACAGCACGGCGAGAACGACCGCAATCAAGACGCTGACGGAACGTCGTTTCATAGTCTCCCCATCACCCCGTACCGGCAGTAACGGCTGCCGGTACGTCAGATTTCGGCTTTGCTGCCGCCGCGACATTCCGGCGACGTGGCGCGCTGTTGTTCACCCTCACTCCACTCCGCCGGCGTCAGCGTTTGCATGGCGAGCGCGTGAATCCGGCCGCTCATTTCGGCGGCCAGTGTCCGGTAGACGGTCTGATGGCGTTGCACGAGCGTTTGGCCCTCGAACTCACGGGAAACGATCAGCAGGCGGAAGTGCGATTCGGCGCCTTGGGGTACCGCGTGCATGTAACTCTCGTCGATGACCTCCAGGTGCTCGGGGGCGAGCGCCGCCCGCACCTTCGACTCGATCGTTCGGTACATGGGGCCGGACGTGCGTACGGCGGCCGTAGCAGCTGCTGTTTCTTCGCTCATCCGACCGTGCTGACCTCATGACAATCACGGCCGGCGTCCTTTGCCCGGTACAGGGCCTCGTCGGCGACCCTGATCATGTCGTCCAGGTCGCCTTCCGCGGCGCTGCTGGCCGCGGCGCCGAGGCTGATGGTTACGTCGACCGGTCCCTTGGGCGTTTCGATTCCTTCGCCGGCTACGGCCGCACGCAACCGCTCCATGGCATGCGTCGCACCCTCGGCATCGCAGTCGTACAGCGCGATCAAGAACTCCTCGCCGCCGTACCGTCCCACCGACTCGTACGAGCGCAGCGCGCCCGACAGTCGATCGGCCACGGCCTGCAAGACGACATCTCCGACGCCGTGGCCGTGGGTGTCGTTGACTTGTTTGAAGTGGTCGATGTCGGCCATCACCATGGTGATCGGCTTGCCCTGACGTTTGGCGCGGTCGAACTCTTGCTCGGCGACTTCCATGATCGCGCCGCGGTTCCACAGTCGCGTCAGTCCGTCGTGCGACGCTTGGTATTCGAGCGCGTCGCGCGCCACGCGAAGCTCCCAGTTCAGGTCGATGAGGCGCTCGTACAACCGGCTGCGTTCGAGGATCGCCGACACGTGGCTGGCGATGTGACCGAAGACGTCCTCGTGCTCGTCCGTGTACACGTCCTTCTGCTTGCTCGAGAACACGATCATTCCGACCGGCTTGTCGCCGACGATCAGCGGGCAGGAGAGGCTCGACAGCATGCCCTCTTCGACGATGGACTTGGCGGCTTCGGAGGCGGGGTGTTCCTCGAGATAGGCTGCGAGGTCGTTGATGACACGCGGCTCGCCGGAACTCAGAACGAACTGCACGGCGTCGTCGTCGAGCGGCGCAGCGTAGCCGACGCCCATCTCCAGGTTGCCGGATTCCGACCGCGCCCAGCGTGAGCGCACCAAGGCGCCGTCTTCTTCGACGAGCGCCAGGCCGATGCGATCGTAGGGAATCACCGGGTCGAAGGTTGCGTAGATGAGGTCGAGCACCTGCTCGAGGATCAGGCCGGACTCCGTTTCGTCCCGGCCGTCCGACTCCCGTTCGGCGGCCTCGAACCGCTCGTCGAGCTTCAGTTCCAGCGTGACGAGTGCATTTTCCAGCTTGTTGGCTGCGGGATGCAGGTCTTCGTCGGTCATGGTTCCCTCAGGGTGCGGTCGCCGCGACACTCTTGAACGCCGACTGTGGAGGCGCCACCCCATGATATGCGGTTTCGCAGGTCGTGGAACCCGAAAGCCGCGCCGCGGAGCACGCCAAGACAGGTTCGCGCTGCGAGCTCCCGCGGGTCGAAAGCCCGACGTGAGGTTGGACCCCAACCTCTCATCCGTTACAGGCCGCTAGGGGAAGCGTGTCTCGATCGACACGACCGTGTCGGTGCCGAGGTGGCGGTCGTCGCCGTTCGTGTACCAGGCGCGGATCTTGGGAATGCGAATCGACCCCGAGGACGCCTCGTCGTCGAGTGTGATGTACTCGCCGTCGTTGATCGATTCGTCGTGATAGAAGCGATAGCCGACCAGCGCGTAGGTTTCCGAATCCAGATAGAAGTACCAGGTGTCAGTGCCGACCTCGGGGTCGTAAGAGACTTTGAGCGCGTAGACGTCACGATCTTGAAACGTTGTCTGCTGCGCGTCCGGATGCAGCATCGTGCCCGGATCGCGCAACTTCATCGGCAGGCCATAGAGGTAGATGTGATAGTTGCGCATGCGCAACAGGCTGGTGCAGCCGATGTCGTGCTCACGGATCTGGTCGGCGGTGGGCATGGCGCCGTCGAGCAAGGTCAGGCAGCCTTCGCCGACCACGCGGGCCTCCAGCTCCGATCCATCAGCCAACGTGCGATACCAGGTGAAGCTGCCGTCGGTGTTGTCGATGACGACACGCGATTCGCGATCGGGCCCGTTGGGTCGTGTGCCCGACAACGTCAGCTCGTGGGCACGGGTCGACCAGGTGCCCTCGGGGTCGTGATAGGCGATGCTGCGGGTGAGCAGCTCTTCAGCGGCGGGAAGCTGAGCGCCTATGCCGGCCGTATCCGGCCGGTCGGCAAGTGCGGTGCCGGCGCCCAGCGACAGCACGAGGACCGTGCCTGTCGCCAACCCGGCGGCACAAAGAACACACGGCAACCGGCGCCACGAAGAGAACGGGTTGCCGGACTGGATCTTCTTCATAAAGCGCATCGCAGCGAGAGGGCTAGCTATCACGGACGGCCGTCCACGTAATCGAGCCGCCACCGCCGCCACCGCCGCGTCCGCCGAACTCGAATTCGCCGGACATCGTGTCACCCTCGACCACGCCGTCCCATGGACGCGCGCCGCCACCCCCCCCCCCGCCACCACCC
>CBDUXW010000039.1:0-11933 GCA_965371275.1 uncultured bacterium
ACCGGCTCGGCCTGGGATGGACAGCCAACATTCTGGCGCTGCTGATTACTCTCGGCGGCGTCGGCGGCCTGATGGCCTGGTTCACCGGCGCCGCCCGCATGCCGTTCGTCGCCGGCGTCGACCGTTATCTTCCGGAGTCGTTCGGACGCCTCCACCCACGCTTCGGATCGCCGTACGTGGCAGTGACCGTACAGGCGGTAGTCGCCACGCTCTTCATCGTGATGAGCTTCACCGGCTCGTCGGTCGAGCAGGCGTACCTGATTCTTCTCGACACCACCCTGCTGGTGTACTTCATTCCCTACGTCTACATGTTCGCCGCCTACGTAATGATGGAGAGCCGCACCCTGGCCCGCGGCTTCGGCGCCTGTGGACTACTGACCACGCTGTTCGCCATGGCGATGTCCGTGGTACCGCCGGCGGAGGGCAGTGTCTTCGTCTACGAGGTCAAGGTGCTCAGCGGCGCCGGCGCCTTCGTCGTCGTGGGGGCGCTGATCTACTGGCGCAAGGCCCGTCACACTTCCACGACGGTCGGCTAGCATGGCTGTCAGGTTTCTCCTCGTCGATGCGCTCAACCTGATCCGCCGTGTTTATGCTGCCCAGCCCGGCGACGACGGTCCCGAACGAGCCGAGGGGGCCAAAACATCGTCGGTGCAATCGCTGCAACGTGGCTTGCGGGAATCGAAACCGACCCACGCTCTGGTCGTGTTCGAAGGGGCCGAACCGAGCTGGCGACACCTGTTGTTCCGCGACTACAAGATCGGTCACAAGCCGATGCCCGAGGCGCTGCGCGACGCCCTTCCCGCCTACCAAGAAGCCTTTCTGGCTATCGGCGTGGACTCGTTTTCCGTACCCAAGGTGGAGGCCGACGACGTCATCGCCACGTTGGCGGTGAAAGTTGCGGCGGCACACGGCACCGCGGTGATCCTGTCGACAGACAAGGTTTTCATGCAGCTTCTCTGCGACCACATCGCGGTGCGCGACCATTTCGGCCCGCGCTGGCTCGATCGCGACCATCTGAGAACGAAGTTCGGCGTCGCACCGGAACAGTTCGTCGACTTGCTGGCGCTCGCCGGCGACACCACCAACGCCATTCCGGGTGTTCCCGGAATCGGTCCCAAAACGGCCGCCAAGCTCATCGAGGACTTCGGCTCGCTGGAGGCGATCTTGGCGGCAGCCGGCGTACAGGACACGCAGACTCCGGAAGTTGGAGCAACCACCGTGGCGCCGCCCGAGGGATCGTCACCGGCCCTCGCTCCGAAGCTCAGAGACAAGCTTTTCGATCATGCCGAAGATGCGCGCATGGCGAAGTCGCTCGTGCAACTGCAGACCGACCTCGATCTGGGGCTGAACCTCAAAGCGCTGCGCTATACGGGCTGAGCATACGAATCGGCCTGCTTCTTTCCGTGGCCGCGGCAGGTCCCGAAACGATGAATCTCACGGCGACGGACGTGACATCGGGCCGCCCGCAGACGCATACTTTCAGGATGCTCAAAAGAACCGTCGCCTTGACCATCCTGTTCGCCGCTGTCGCGGTTTCCGCCCACGCCCAAGTCGAGCAACCCGACCGCAGCCGGTTCGAGGCCGCCTACGGCGAAGGCATCACCTTCGACATGTTCTTGCGCGACGCCAACCGGCAGGTACGGCGCTGGACCAGGAATTTCGACAACGGCGCGCCGTCCGCAGCAGCGCTCGAGGCAGCGGCGGCGATCGAGGGCAACTACCGGCTGCTGGTCGTGGCCGCGGCCGGATGTAGCGACTCGGTCAACACCGTGCCGTACATCGCCCGCCTCGTCGAGGCCACGCCCAAGCTCGCCATGCAGATGGTCGACGCCGACGTCGGACGATTTGTGATGAGCGCGTATCGCACGCCTGATGACCGCGGCGCCACACCAACAGTCGTCGTTCTCGATGACAACTACGCTTTCGTCGGCGCCTGGATCGAGCGTCCCACAGAGCTGCAGGATTGGTGGCTGGCGCACCCGGAGATCCGAGTAGGCGAGAAGGTGCGCCAGAAGCAAATCTGGTACGACGAAGACGCGGGCGAGCAAACGGTGGGCGAAATCTTGGCGCTGATCTTGGCCGAAGAGGCCGAACGCTAACGAGAACTGGCGAGTCTTTGGGCGGTGGCTCGATGCTGTTCCGCCTCCTCCGGCTTGCCCTGTGCGTCGAGTATCTGGGCCAGGGTCAGGTGGCCCATAGCCTGAAGCGCCGGAACGGTGACCCTGCTGAGTCCGGCCATCGCCAGGCTCGCGGCCTCGGACAGGTCGGCCGGGCTGCCCCTGTCGGCCAGGGACTGCGCCAGAAAAAGCTGCGCATCGGCGGCGACGGCGTTCGCCGCCAGCGCCAGCCGCAGCGTCGCGATGACTTCTTCCAGCGGCGCCCCGCCGGCGGCCAGCAGCCGCGCACGGCTGAACTGCGCCGGATAATGCCGCGGTTGGCGCGTTGCTTCGTCGGTGTACGCGGCGAGCGCGTCGTCGAGGCGGCCGAGCCGCTCCAGCGCCACGCCCGTCTGATAGTTCAAGTTCGGCAAGTACGGCGATTGTTTCCGGGCGCTGTCGAATGCCACCAACGCCGCGTTTGCGTCGCCGGCCTGCAGTAGCTCGACGAGACCGACGCCGAAGTGCATCTTGGCCGCCTCGGCGTCGAGCACCAGCCCTTCGTTCAGAAGCGCACGAGCCTCATCCCAACGTGCGGCGCGCAGCAGCGTGTCGGCGAGCTCCCAGCGCAAATCGACATCGAGCGGTTGGCGCCCAACCAATCCACCGAACACCTCGGCACTGCGGTCGACGTCGCCGGTCGCGCGGTAAGCACGGGCCAGCTCGCGCGCCGCGAGCTCGTGCTCGGCATCCACGTCGAGAGCCTGTTCGAAGGCTGCCGCCGCTTCCTCGTAACGACCCGAGCCTGCCAGCACGATGCCGCGAAAATGGAGGGCCCCGGCAAAAGCGGGGTCAGTGTCGATCTGCTCGTCGATGATGCGCAGGGCTTCGTCGGTCTTCCCCGCCTGCCACTCACCCAGAGCCATCATCATGGCGGCGTAGACCTCGATCTTGTCCTTCGGATCGGCAAGGTCGTCGTCGTCCGAAGCTCCGCCGACACCCAGGTAACCCAACGACCGCAGCGCGGCGACGCGGTCGGGGTCCGTCGTCGCGTCGCCGCCGATGGCTCCCGCTTCGGACCGTTCGACCATGGCGACGAGCTGGTCTTGCAGCTCGCCGGAACGCGCCGGCTGCACGGCGGCCAGATTGATTTCCTCGCCGGGGTCGGCGAGCAGGTCATAGAGCTCCTCGCGTGGCGCCTCGATGAACTTCTGGTCGCCGCTGGTTACCGCACGTAAACCATGCCAGCCGAAATACAACTTCGGCAGCATGGTCTCGCTGTAAATCGGCACCGTGTCGATGGAGGCGCCGCGCAGCGCCGGCGCCAGGCTGCGTCCTTCCGCCTGGTCGGAAGCGTCGAAGCCCCAGAGCTCGGCGACGGTGGAGAAGATGTCGATGATGCCGACCGCGGTATCGACCACGGCGCCACGGCCGGCGGCTGCGGCAGATCCCTCGTCGGTTGCGTTGTCGGCCAGCCGTACGATCAACGGTACGCGCAGCGTCGGCTCGTAGAGGAAGAAGCCGTGCGCCGGCTCGCCGTGCTCGTGCAGCGCCTCGCCGTGGTCCGCGGTGAGGATGACCGTGGTGCCGGCCCACATGCCGCTCGACTCGAGGCGCGCACGGATCCGGGCGATGAGTGAATCCGTGTAGGCGACTTCACCGTCGTACGGATCCGCCGCGTAGCGCGAGCGAAACGGCTCCGGCGCGACATACGGCGCGTGAGGATCGAACAGGTGGATCCACGCGAACCAATTTTCGCCACGTTGCGAATCGATCCAGTCGAGCGCCGCCCGCACTGTTTGCTCGCCGATTCGCTCCGACTCCTGCGGGCTGGCAGGCGCTTCGCCCGGCGCCACCGGCGTTCCGTCGTACACGTCGAAGCCCTGCGACAGCCCCCAGCGCGAATCGAGGACGAAGGCACTGACGAAGGCGCCGGTGTTGAAACCCGAAGCCTGAAACTGCTCGGCCAACGTCAACGCCGCCGCCGGTAACACGCCGGCGGCGTTATCGCGCACCCCGTGTCGTGGCGGCGTCATGCCGGTGAAGATCGTCGCGTGTGAGGGTAGTGTCGTCGGTGCCGCGGTCACGGCGTGCGAGAAGCGCACCCCCTCGCTCGCCAACCGGTCCATCGCCGGCGTCTCGGCGCCGGCGTAACCGTAAGCACCGAGACGGTCGGCGCGCAGCGTGTCGACGGTGATGATTAATAGGTTTTCACCGCCGTTCGCGCTGGGACCGAGCCCACACCCTCCCGTGAAAAGAGCGGCCAAGAGCGCTATAACAGCACCGCAGGTCGGCGCCCACCGCCACGAATGGTGAAAATCGCCCGCCCGCCACTGCTTTGCACTGATCATCAATCCAGTATAGGGATCCGTGATTTTGGCCAGCAATCCAAAAGGACAATTCATGCCTGACATTCGGATCGAGGGTTTTGAACAGAATCGCCCGCGCTTCGGCCTGCTGGTAGGCGCCGCCGTTGCCATCCTGGCCGTGAGCGGCTCGGCGCCGCTGCACAGCGAGCCGCAGCGTACCCCCACCGCCACACAGGCGCCGGCGCCCGCCGCGACTTCGGCCGTGGCAATAGCGCCGCAGCAGCACGAGGAATTCGACGGCGTGGCGACGTTTTCGATCCTCGGCTACGACCCGGACACCGGCCTCGTCGGCGGCGCCGTACAGTCACGGGTGTTTTCCGTGGGCAACGGCGTGTTGTGGGGTGAAGCCAACGTCGGCATGGTCGCCACACAGGCGATCGTCGACGTCAGCTATGGACCGCAGGCGTTGGAGTTGTTGCGCCAGGGGATGGCGCCGGACGCCATCGTCGAGACCATATGGGAGAACGATTCCGATCCGGGATACCGGGGCCGGCCCTGGCCCAAGGCCGGCCGGCAGTTCTCGGTGATGAACGCGCAAGGTGAAGTGGCGACGTTCACCGGCCCGGAGGCGTCGGATTGGGCCGGCCACAAGATCGGCGAGTACAGCAGCGCCCAGGGCAACATCCTCGCCGGTGAAGCGGTCGTCAACGATATGATCGAGGCGTTCGAGAACACCGAGGGCCACCTGTCGCTGCGGCTGATGGCGGCACTCGAGGCCGGACAGGCGGCCGGCGGCGACGCCCGCGGCATGCAATCGGCAGCGATGCTGATCGTGCAGGAAGACGGCGGCGTGTGGCTCAACAACGACGTCGTCCTGCGCTTGCAGGTGGACGACAGCGACAACCCGATCGTCGAGTTGCGACGCCTCGTGGACATGGCCAACCGGCGTTTCCGCCGAGGACCGGCGCCCATGGCCATTACCAACGGCCGGGTGTTCGACGCCACTGGGGCCGCCGTCATCGACAACGGCACCGTGCTGATCCGCGGCAACCGAATCGTCGCCGTGGGTCCGGCCGACGAGGTCGACCTACCCCGCAACACTCAGATCATCGATGCCGCCGGAGGCCTGATCATGCCGGGCGTCATCGACAACCCCATGCACGCCATCTGGCCGAACTCACCGCTCACCACAAAGGGTGAGGACACGATGACGCCGTGGCTGCGCGCCGGCGTCACCACGCTCGTCGATACGGCGTCGATTCGTCACACGGCGCGCGCCGGGCGAGCTCTGGTCGATTCCATGGAGCATCCGCCGCGGTTCTTCATGGCGGGGCCGATGATCACGGTTCCCGGCGGCTACCCGACCACACGGCGCGAGTTCGACATGCACATGTATGCGTGGACGATCCAGGGAGCCGATAACGCCTACGAAGTGGTGGCCGATCTGATCGACACCGAGGGCGTCGACCTGATCAAGGTAGCCATCGAAACCGGCTTCGACACCGACTACGACTTCACCGAGGGCTGGCCGACGCTGTCCATGGAGGAGCTGCGGGCGATCGTCGCCGCCGCCCACGAGCGCGGCAAGATGGTGCGCGCCCACGTCACCAACCCGGGAGAGGCGCTGGCGGCCGCGCGCGCCGGTCTCGACGTGCTGGCCCACACGCCGATTTTCGAAATCCCCGACGAGATTCTTGACGAAGCCGCCGCCGCCGGCCTCATCTTCGTGAGTACCGCCAATATTTGGGGCTACCCGCGACGCGAGCGCGGCGCGCCGATTCCATCGAACCTGTATCGCTATCACCAAAGAGGCGGCATCGTGGCGCTCGGCACCGACGTTCCCTATCAGAGCGGCAGCGTCATGCCGATCGGGGAGCTGGAGCTGTTCGTCGAGGCCGGCTTCACACCTGCGGAAATTCTGATCTGCGCGACGCGCAACAGCGCCATGGCGCTCGGCATGCAAGACGAGCTCGGCACGCTCGAAGCGGGCAAGCTCGCCGACGTGATCGTGGTAAACGGCGATCCCCTCACCGACATCCACGCCCTGGCAAACGTGAGCATCGTGGTGCGTGACGGCGAGCTCATTCCACCGGCCGCGGGCGCAGGTCGCTAGCGTGCCCGAACCTGACGGTCCCGGGCAGCAGCTCGACAGCGACGTTCGCCTGGAGCGCGCCATTCGCCTGCCACAGGCCACCGCCATGGTGGTCGGCACCATCATCGGCACGGCGATCTTTGTACAACCCTCCGAGGTCACCGGTCAGGTGCCGTCGGTGGGCACCATCTTCGGCGTTTGGATCGTCGCGGGCATACTCACCATGTTCGGAGCGTTGGTCTGCGCCGAGCTGGCGTCGATCTTCACGCGCAGCGGCGGCGTGTACGTGTATCTGAACGAGGCGTACACACCGGCGGTCGGCTTTCTGTGGGGATGGGCGATGTTCTGGACCATGCACTCCGGCATCATCGCCGCCATCGCCACCGTGTGCGGCCGCTACACCGCCTACTTCGTGCCGCTGGGCGACTGGGGAATTCGCCTCGTCGGCATCGCCGTGATCTTGATTCTCTCCGCCGTCAACTACATCGGCGTGCGGCACGGCAGCCAGCTGCAGACGCTGTTCACCGCCGGCAAGTTGCTGGCGATCGTGTTGATCATCGTCACGGGCTTCGTTTTCGGATCGGCGGCGCACGAGCGGGTCGTGACAGCGTCCGGTGCCGTCGCGGAGGCGGCAACGGGCGGAGCTTCCGGCGCCTCGGCTCCGGCGGGACCTATCGATCCCGGCGCCGGCGGCCAGCCGGAGGACGCGACCGGCGTTACCCAGTTTCTCCTCGCCCTGGTCGCCGGACTGTTCGCCTTCGGCGGCTGGCACATGGTCACCTACAACTCTGAAGAGACGGTCGAACCCCGTACCACGATTCCGCGCGCTCTCGTTGTCGGAACAATCGTGGTTACCGGGTGCTACGTGGCGATGAACGCCGTCTACATGTGGGTGCTACCGCTCGACACGATTGCTTCTTCGTCGCGCGTCGCCGCCGATGCCGCCGACGCGGTGTGGGGCTCGGGCGGTGGCGCCATGATGTCGGCCTTGGTGATCTTCTCGGCCTTCGGCGCCCTCGCGGGAATCGTCTTGGCCGGGCCGCGCGTGTATTACGCGATGGCCCAGGACGGACTGTTGTTTCGCTGGGCCGGGGCGGTGCACCCGGTCTACAAGACGCCGCACCGCGCCATCGTGCTGCAGGCCGTCTGGTCGTGCGTGCTGGTCGCCACCGGCTCGTACCGTGTCTTGTTCACGCGCGTCATCTACACGGAGTGGATCTTCTTCGGCCTCATGGCGCTCGGCCTGGTGATTCTTCGCCGTCGCGGCGCACGTAAGCCAGGCTACGAAATCTGGGGCTACCCCGTGGTACCCATCGTGTTCGCGTTGTCAGCCTTCGCGATCGTCATCAACCAGGTAATCTCGACGCCGTTGGAAAGCGCTCAGGGACTCGGTTTTGTCCTCGTAGGACTACCCGTCTATTTCTTCTGGACTCGAACTGGAGCAAGCCGTTGATTGTCGACTTCCACAATCACTTCTACCCACCGCAGTACCTCGAGGCGATTCAGCAAGGACCGAGCAACGTCGGCATCACCTTCGACGACGACGACAACCCGGTGTTGCACTACCCGGGGGATTACAACGTCATCGTTCCCGGCCACCGCATCATCGACTTTCGCCAGCAGGTCATCGAAGAGGCGGGCGTCGACAAGCAAGTGCTTACGTTCACCTCTCCGGGTACGCACATCGAGCCACCCGAGCAGTCGGTTCGACTGGCGCGCATGGTCAACGACGAGCTCGCCAGGGTCGTGGCCGAGCGCCCAGAGCATTTCACCGCGCTCGCCACGCTGCCGTTGAACGATCCCGAGGGCGCCGTCGTCGAGTTCGAGCGCGCCACGTCGGAGCTCGGCTTCAAGGGCTGCATGCTGTACTCGAATGTCAACGGCACGCCGCTGGCCGACGAGCGTTATTGGCCGCTGTACGAGAGCGCCAGCGACAAGAACGCCGTGTTCTACATCCACCCCATCGACCCGGTCGGCGTCGAGGCGATGACCGAGTACTGGTTGATGCCGCTCGTGGGTTTCCTCATGGATACGACGCTGGCGGCGGCGCATCTGGTGTTCGCCGGTGTCCCCGAACGCTATCCGGGGATCCGCTGGGTGTTGGGGCACCTGGGCGGCGCGATTCCCTATCTCGCCGAGCGTCTCGACCGCGGTTACGAGGCTTTCGAAGACTGCCGGGTTCGCATCGACAAGCCGCCTACCGAGTATCTGAAGAAGTTCTATTACGACACGGTGAACTTCGACCCGGCGGCGCTGCAGTTCGCCATCGACTTCGCCGGAACCAGCCAGATCCTCGCCGGCAGCGATTACCCGCACATGATCGGCAGCCTCGAGAAGATGATCTCGAGCATCAACGCTCTGGATATCAGCGACGAAGAGCGCGCCGCGATTTTCGGCGGCAACACCGCGAAGCTGCTCGACTTGTAAGGGGTCCGGCGGAGCGAAGACTTCCGAGGCGTCGCCCGAACCGCCGCGAGGTCGAGCGCAGCGCCGCGTTTACGAGCCGGCTTTTTCCTGCTCGATGAACCAGTCGATGTGACGCTCCAGTACCGTGAGCGGCATCGACCCCGGACCCATGATGGCCTCGTGGAAGCGGCGGATGTCGAACCGGTCGCCGAGCTCCTCTTCGGCCCGCGCCCGCAGCTCGAGGAACTTGCGCTTGCCCATCTGGTAGCCCAAAGCTTGGCCCGGCATGTCGGTCGAGTAGCGCAATGATTCGGTCGCGATCTGCGTTGCCGACTCGAGCGTCGACTCGATCATGAAGTCGCGTGCCTGTTGCAGCGTCCAGCCCAGGTAGTTCATGCCGGGATCGACGACCAGGCGCGTCGCCAGGAAAATTTCGAGGGCGTACATGCCGTAGTGGCTGTACGGGTCTTCGTACATGCCGGCTTCTTCGCCGAGGTACGTCGAGTACGAGCCCCAACCCTCGGTAAAGGCGGTTTGCATGCTGTAGCGGCGAATCGCCGGCAGTTCCTCGTTGGTGAACTGTCGGGCGATGTGAAAATGATGCCCCGGAAACAGCTCGTGAAACGCCAGCCCGGCGAGGTTCATCGACGAGCGCTCGTTCAGATCAGAGCCGTTGAAGTTGTAGTAGCCCGCCGGTTCGGTGGGTGTCGGCGGCGAATAGTAGCCGTAGGTCTGTGACCCCTCGAGCGCGCGGTCGAGGCAACGAACGCCGAATGGTGCCTCGGGTTTGACCAAGAAATACTCGTCGGCGCGGGCGAAGAAAGCATCCGCCGCGCCCTGAATCGCCTCGGCAACTTCGTCGGGCGTCTCCGGGTAAAAGCGCGGCGCCGTCCTCAGGTACTCCTGGAATTCCGCCCGGGTTCCGCCGAATTCCGTTTCGCCCTGGATCGCGGCCATCTGCTCCTGCATCTCGGCCACCATCTCGAGACCGATCTCGTGAACTTCTTCGGGAGTGATGTCGAGGGTGGTATGGAAGCGAACCAGGTAGCGATAGAACTCTTCACCGCCGGGATACTGGCGCAGACCGATACCATCCGGCGCCTGATCGACGTAGTCGCCCTCGAGATAGACGACCAGAGACTCCAGGGACGGATTGATCGAAGCATCGACGATCTCGCCGAACTGGGTCAGAAAAGCCTCCGCATCTTCGGTGGCGAAGGCATCGAGCTTGCCCGCCGGGACGGCCAGCGAGTGGACCTCGGGCAGCTGAATCTGGGCCCGCGTCACGGCGATCACCATGGGCATGTTCTGGCGCGAGATGACGAATCCGCGTTCCGCCTGGTCGCGCACGGTCTCGTGCAGCGATTCCACGAACCCGGGCACCTGCTCCAACAAGCTCAGGTAGTGCTCCAGGTCCTGCATGTCGTCGAGCGGCTGGCCTGCGAAAATCTGTTTGAGGCCGGGCAACGGGTTTACGTAGGGCGTCAACAAGCTGCTGAGCCAGTAAAACTGCAATCCCTCGACCGTCATCCGCGACTGCCACTCGAGGATCTCGACGGTGAGCACCTCGTCGTGGGTCAACCCCTCCCGATCGATCGCAGCGAGGCGGTCGAGCACCGACTGCGCGTGCTCGGCATCTTCCTGGTCGCGCTCGAAGGAAATCGGCGGGATCTCGTCGACCGGCAGTCCTTCCCGAATACGTAGCAACGGCGTGCGCTCGACCTGCCGTTGCCAGACCCCTTCAGCGATCTCGGCAACCTGCACGGATGCGCTCTCGCTGTTCGCGGACTGCCCGGCGCAGGCCAATGGAGCGGTTAGCGCAGCGATCGCGAGCGCGGCGACAACTCTGCTACGAAACATCCCGGAAACGTACTTTCCACCGGCGGCAATGTCCACGGGACAACGCGCCCGCGGCGGTAGATAATTCCCCTGCCCACAGGCGACCGGCGTTGCCGGCGTCCGGCCCCGGCACGACGATTGCCCTGCAGGAGCAACGCTGATGCGATGGCTGATGCTGTGATCTGCCCACTTTGCGAGAGCCCCGTCGCACCGGACGTCAGCGGCACACCGCCGCTCTATTCGTGCACCGTATGCGGCACATGGTTTCAATGGCCGCAACCAGCGCCGGAAGATCTCGCCCACTACTACGACGAGGTACTGGACACGACGTATCTCTTCAAGTACTCCGCCATTGCCGGAGCGCGAGCCTACCTGCACAACAGCTATGTAGAGAATCTTGTCGAGACCAAGCGGATTATCGACGTCGGGTGTGGCACCGGTGATTACCTGGCCTTCTTCCTCGAACGAGCATGGACCTGCAAAGGTCTCGAGATCTCGAGCACCCTGGCGCAGACTGCGCGCGATCACCACGGGCTCGACGTAGTCACCGACGACTTCATGGGGCATTCCTTCGATGAAAAATACGGAGCCGTTTCTGCGCAACACGTGCTCGAGCACATGAACGATCCGGTTGCCTTCGTGCGCAAGGCCCACGGACTTCTCACGGACAGTGGATTCATGCTGTTGGCGGTGCCAAACCATGACAGCCTGCTACAGAAATGGGTCGGGTCGGCTTGGTTATGTCGGGCCGAAGAATCGCATTTGTTCCACTTCACGAGGAAGTCGATTCTGTGGCTGGCCGAGCAGGTCGGGTTTCGCCCGCTGGTGTGTACAACGTGGCAATACGAAATGGCTGACGTGTTGTGGGCACTCAAGAAGCGGCTGGCGGAGCGCCCCGATCCCGCCTCGCCACAAGTTCCGGCGGAGGCGACGAAAGGCGGTCGGGATGAGCGTGAAAGTGAGCGTACGGCTCGGCGCGGCACCCTCCAGCGTGGCATCGTCGCCGCCGCCGGTACCTTGCGACCGTGGATCAATCGCTCGGGGGGCGGAGCGGAGGTGATCGCCGTCCTTCAAAAAAAGTGAACGGGCCTTCCTGATCGCCCGCCCACTTCATCTTGCAGCGCAGGGGCGGTTCGTCCGCCGCCACTCCGGACTCACTCGGCGTCCATCACCCAGCTACCCGGCACCACC